>CALCUV010000145.1 GCA_937906765.1 uncultured Prevotella sp. | reverse complement strand
ACTCTTTATTTTTCCTAAGTCTAACTTTGTTTTAGCGGTTTGTGGAAGCATTTTTCCACAACAGTAACAAAACGATGGGCACACCTAAAAGCGGGGTGAGCGTATTAATGGGAAGAATGCCGGTGTGGGTAACGGTATGCGCCAAAAGGTTACATGCCAGCGCCACAATGCCACCTCCCAAGAAACAAGCGGGAAGCAAGCGGCGGTGATTGCTCGTTCGGTACATCCATCGCACAGCGTGGGGCACGGCAAGCCCAATAAAACTCACGGGTCCGCAAAAGGCGGTGACAACAGCGGTAAGCAATCCGATGCAACCTAAAAGCAGGGTTCGTGAAAAGGCGACGCGGACACCTAAACTCTCAGCATACGACTCGCCAAGCAGAAAGGCATTAAGCGGCTTGAGCAACAGGAAAAGCACGATGAAACCGCCAAAAATCAGCGTCGCAAAGAGGGGCAAGCGTTCCAGCGAAACCGCCGAAAAGGTGCCCATACCCCACACAACATATGAGCGCACGCTCTCCGCGCCTGAGAAGTAATTTAAAATGGAAATAATGGAGGACAACACAAAACTAAACATCACCCCCGTAACCAAGAGATGCAACCTACTGCGCATCAATGCCGAACAAAAGGTGAGCACTATGATGACGGCAACTGCCCCCAAAAAGGCACCCACTAACACCAACAAATAACCCGACAAGGTCAATTCCCCAACAGAAAACACGCCGCCAAAAGTCAACATCACTATCGCCACTCCAAGACTCGCTCCCGAGTTAACACCTAAGAGAGAGGGGTCGGCAAGCGGGTTGGAAAACACCGTCTGCATCACTAAACCCGAAACGGCTAAGGCGCCGCCCGCCATGATTGCCACTAATGCCTCGGGAAGTCGGGAGTAGCAAACAATCATACGCACAGATTCCGAAACTTCTGCCCCCATAAGTGCGTCCAGCACTTCATTCGCAGGAATGGGAATACTCCCAAAGAAGAGGTTGGCTATAACGAGAAGGAGAAGAAGAAGGAGGAGAATCATGAAGAAAGAATGCTTACTTTAAAGGCAAGAAATAGGGAGAAGTTAAAGAATCAGTGAAACAATCAGGATGGAAAATATGCGCCAACTCTCGGAGCAGGATTTCAGGATGATAGGGAATGCGCTCATAGTAATCGTTTGCCAACGTATTGCAGAAGTAAACCGTGCGTTTCTTCCAGGGTGCAAACTTCGTGCTTGAGGGTTGTTCGCGCTTGAGTATCTCATACGACAAACCACCTGTGCGTGCATTCTTAATCAACCAGATATCGGCATCTACGGCATACTGATAGGCCTGTTCAAAACTCAATGACACACTACCGCTTGAGTCATCCCCTGCCAAAACATAATCCGCGCCAGCATCCGAAAACAATTGTCCGAGATAACTTCTGCCTCCGGGCATATTCCATGCCGAACTGCTCTGCATATCTACCATAAGGCGGGGACGCTTTGAGGCTTTACGAACAGCATCTTGGAGTTCGATGTAATCCCGTTCCACTTGGGCAAAAATATGCATCGCACGATCTTCACAATCAAACAAAAGACCGAAAAAGCGTATCCATTCCGCACGACCAAGCGCCGAAGTTTCCATATAATCCGCACATTCCACAATGGGGATTCTCGCCTTCTCAAGAATGCCATAGGTATTCTGCTCCAAGGGTGAGGCAAAAACGGCATCAGTGCGCATAGCGATGTAACGCTCTACGTCAGACATCACACTAGAACCCGCATCCGAAATTGTGCCACTCTCCAAGAGTTGACAAAGTCCGGGGGATTTCACATACTCTACGTCACAAATGCCCTTAATTGAGGTAGCGCATCCCAACTCTTCAACAAGAGCGGCATGAACTGCATTATGCATAATCGCACGTCGGAGAGGCGTGCGCAAGACTGTACCCTCGGGATGATTCTTAGGCATTGGCGCCACTTTAGGAACAAGAACGTAGCGATGTAATACTTGCTCTTGCGTCCAGGGGTCGTTTATCGTGACAAGCACGAAACTATCGGCACGCGCAATGTTAAGCAACGTGGCATAACGAAGGGAGTCAGTCATCAGACTCCATTCCTCATTTTCATTTTTATGTGCGCATGAAGAAAGTGTCAAACATGCGATGAATACGGGGTATAATAGTTTGCGAAGCATGCGTTTTTCAGTTGTTATTAGAAGGGTTATAAGGTTCAGAATGTAGAATTTTATTTCCACTTTATCTCGCTATCCAGTGTTCAGGATTAAGGGTGTTCTTGCCATGTCGCACTTGGAATTGCAGCGTTGCGTTTCCGGAATCATCGGTTGCCACTGTGCCCAAAATTTGATTGGTTGAAACCTTTTGACCTTGCTTAACGATGACCCTGGAAAGGTTGCAATAAACGGTGAGATACTTCCCGTGAGAAACAATCACGTTATAAAGACCACCAAGATTGAAAATCGCCGTCACCTCTCCCTTAAAAACAGTGCGAGCATTAGCACCGCGAGGACCGGTAAGGTTAATACCCTTGTTGTCAAGACTCACATTTCTGAGGCCTTCTACCTTATACGAACCATAGCGATTAGAAATGACGTAACTTCCGGTTATGGGAGCGGCAAACTTACCCTTATTCGCAGCAAAGTCATTAGAAAGTTGTTGGTTAACAGCAACATCCTTTCGCATCTTTTCAGCTTGCTTCTTTGACTTACTGTTCTTTTGTTTTGCCAGGCGCTCTGCCTCTTTTCTGCGACGCTCTGCCTCCTCAATTTCCTTTTGAATGAGTTGGTCAATACGCTTGTTGAGTTGCGAAGCTTTCTTGCGCTGGTCAGAAAGTTGTTTTGAAAGTTGCTTTTCTTTTTTCTTCAGATTTTCAACTACCCCTTGTCGCTGCTTAAGGTTTTCTTCCATTTTCTTCTGCTGAGCGCGACTTTCGGCAAGTAACTTTTCCTGTTCTTTCTTTTTGGCATTCACCACCTCTTGTTGCTTGCGCACTTTTTCTTCTTTCTCTTGAATCACCTTTCCCTGAGCGCGCTGAAACTTGGAGTATTCTGTGACGTAGCGCAAGCGACGATACATCGTGCGATAGTCTTCGGCATCAAACACGAAGAACCACTTGCTCTGCGTAATGCGATTTCGGTGAACGTAGAGCAGAGCCTTTTGATACTGCGCCTTACAATGAGCCAAGTCTGCCAAAAGGGCACTCAATTCCTTCTCAAGCAACTTGATTTCTGCCTTTAAGGCTTTCACCTCTTTCTCTATCTTGCTCACGTAAAGCTTTTGCTCCTTGACTTGAGCGTCAATAAGCATCACGCTGTTGAGTTGCGAATTGATGTTACTCTTAGCCGCGCGAAGCAACTTTTCGTTCTCCGCGATTTTCGACTTAAGCGAACTCTGTTCTTTCTTAAGTTTCTCAATTTCAGCCGTAGTTACCTGTGCCGACATGCCGACACAGGTGCACACAAAGGCGAAGAGAATCAGGAAATACTTCATTATTTGTGGGGAATTGGGAGTTATTAGTTACCCAAAAGTTTTGAAATCAATGAGATTACGTCTTTCGTGGCCATTGAAGAGTAGCGCGACGAAAGCGTTGTGGGTTGGGGCGCAGCGCCTTGGAGATCGATGCGCGAGAGCGAGATGGTCATCTCTAAATTAGAGTTACCACCTAGTCCGAAACTGACTAATTGGGGAATATTTACGTTATCAACCTTCGTAAAATTGTCATACGCACAATAGGCACTACCACTCCCCTTCTTAGGCATAATTGAAGTGCGCGTGAGTGTGGCCTGTGCCGTCTCGGTTCGGAATTCATAATTGACAAGTGGCGTTTCCGTCAATGTAAATATGGTTTCGCCATTCTCAACCTTCACATCAAAGTCAGCATAATGCGCAGCAGCGTCTTTTTGTCCGGGAACGAAGATTTCATTCCAGAAAAGCGCTTGAAGGGTAGAGAAATCAAGACCTGCCTGTTTCAACACCTCTACTTCATCATAGGAAGCGCGCACATAGCGCTTGTTGGCGCGGTCAACAAGCAAGACTTCGGTGGGCGTAAATTCCATACGTCCCACCTCAAAACCGAGGAACGTGAACGAAAGTTGCACCAAGGCGTCACGCTTCATCTTCAAACTGCCATTGACATTCACCTTCTTGCCCTTCAAGGAGAGTTCCACATCTGTCTTTGCTGAGAAAGTTTGCGAAGGTACGTTCTTCGTGGCCAAAGTCTTCACATAAGCCACAGAACTCAAGGGAGACTCCTTGCTGACTGCTGAAGACGACTTACAACCAGTCGTCAGAAGCACAACAGAAAGGCAAACGAGGAGGGAATATAGCGTCTGTTTCATAACTTGTAATGATTTAATAATAAAGGAATTTGAAATCGCCTCCACAAAAATACTTTTTGGAGATTTTCTTAGAGACTTTCGGCGCCTTAAGTTTCTAAGAAGACGCCGAATTTGAGGTTTTATTTTGCCCCACCGGCATTTAGATGCTTCCGAGCGGGAGTTGCAAGGGCGAAACGCAGTGACTGGCGCTGTGCAGACTGCCTTTCGCGCTTTTCTGCATCATTCATCTTCAGGGGCAGGAAGCATTTCTGCCTGTTTCCAAAACTTGCGCGCCTTGGTTTTCTCACCCAGTTTCCAATAGATGTCACCTGCGTGCTGGTAATACGTGGCGGACTGTTCCTCTTCAGTCATTACATCGAGCGCGCGGTCGATATAAATACGCGCCTGAGTGTATTGCCCTGCTTGATACAACACCCACGCATACGTGTCAAGGTAAGTGGCATTATTAGGCACCAATTCGTTGGCCTTATGTGCCATGGTCTGCGCCCTGTCTAAGTCGCGATTTTCAAGCGAAAGGAAGTAAGCATAATTGTTCAGCACTCCAGCATTATCAGGCACCAATGCCAACGCACTATCATAGGCGGCATAACATTCAGCCAACTTATCCTGCATGTGATAAAGGTCGCCCATCATAATGTAAATATCCGAAGCGAGGGTGTCATCCTCACTCTTCATATAATAAGGCGTGCCACTCTCCAAAATAGCGAGTGCCTCGTCCGTATCTCCGTTTTCCCACAATTCAAATCGAGCACCTAAGATGTAATATTCTATTGTTTGGGGATCGTAATACCTACCATCTTTGCTCAACTGAAGCAAACCTTCCGTGTCTTCAGTCTTCATGGAATAATAGACTCCCAGACGGCGAACACTTGAGTTTTCAGGTTGCAGCATAAGGGTGGTCTGCACTGCCGTTATGATACTATCGGGAGACGCACCCAGAGAATGGAGCAACCAAGTATGCAGTGAGGAGATGTCGCCAGTGGCATTCTCAGAATAGGTCAGCGTATCCAGAAATTCCCTGACGGAATAAATACGCAGGCTGTCCAACATGCCACAAACTCTAAAGTAATTGGAAAGCAACTCTGCACGTTCAGGTTCCTCAATATGGTCGTTGCAAACGATCATTTTCGTAGTTTCGAACAAGCGGTCGTAATCTGAATGCTTCAAATAGTAATCCCAGAGCGCATATTGGGCACGTTCGTTGGTGGGAGACTGCTTTAAGACGTCATTAAAGATGGCAAGCGCCAAGTCAGGTCGGTTATAGTTCTGCATATAAAACGCACCCTTACCCACCTGATACTCATATTCGTTAGGGTGTTCGCAAATGAGGGTGTCTAAGAACGAGAACAGGCGCAGCGAATCGCCCAATTCGGAATAGGCAACCACTTTCCCTTGAATCACATCGTCAGTTAATCCGCCCTGTCGCTCTAATCGATTGTAAACTCCCAGAGCCTCGTGATACTTTTCGGAACGCAGATAACTTTCTGCCAATATGAGTTGGCGGGATTTGAGAGGATTTATTTCTACAACCCGTTCGTAACACGCCAAAGCCTCTTCTGTATATCCCACAGACTCTAACATAATCGCCAACGCCTGCTGAATATCCACGTCATTGGGACAATAGTATGCCGCTTTGCGCACATTTCTTATCGCTTCCTCACGTTGTAAGGAATCATCGTAAGTTGCGCTCACGAATTGCACTCTCCCCAACATCCATAAGGCTTCGGCGGCTGTAGAATCCACCGTCAATGCACGCTCTAAGAGTTCCTTATTCGCATCATACTCTTTACGCTCCCAGCAAATCAAGGATTCATGAAAAAGTTCGTTGAACAGGAGTTGTTCTGCCGTAGTTAGGGGTTGACGAGGGGGTAATTCGCCGTGGGAACGAGCAGACTTTTTGCTCGTTCCGCAACCCACTACCGCCAACAAGAGCAAGAAGAGAGGGAGAAAAAGACGTAAGGAGAAAGATTTCATACTTACAACGGAATCAAAGAAACTTTTAACGAACTGTTTTATCAACAGGAAGACATTAGGTGAGACATTTCGTTCGCCCTTTGTATTCCTGTTTAGATGGCGTCAAAGACTGCATTACTGCTTACCCGTATGACCAAAACCACCTGCGCCACGCTCCGTTTCATCAAGGTCTTCAACAGCCTCCCAAGTAACCGTTTCGTGACGGGCTACCACCATTTGAGCAATACGTTCGCCATCCTGTATCTCAAACGGCTCGGCAGACAGATTGATTAAAATCACACAAACCTCTCCTCGATAATCCGCATCAATAGTACCCGGTGAGTTCAGCACCCCGATACCTTTTTTGATGGCCAATCCGCTACGCGGACGTATTTGTGCTTCAAAGCCCTTCGGCAAAGCTATATAAAGGCCTGTCGGTACCAGGCAACGCTGT
>CALCUV010000144.1 GCA_937906765.1 uncultured Prevotella sp. | reverse complement strand
GATCTAGGCGGTAAACGTGATTCGCACAGTGCTCAATCCCGTAGAGGTGGTCAAGAACTGGGTGCTTAAATTCAAGAAGACAACTGCCGAAGACGACGTTCAACAACCCTTGGAACAATCCGCTGAAGAGGGAAGCGAGGTGGCAGAAGTGCCTACGGAGCAAGGACCTCTCATGGTGGACCTCACAACGGGCGAAGTGTTGAACCCCGATGGCACTCCCAAGCGCGAGGATGAGGCGGAGGAAGACGCAGAAGCCATTTCTGAGGAACTCGAACTTGCTGACGAAGAAGTCTCTCCCGAAGGCGAAGACGGGGAAGGCGCTTTGGAATTAAGCACTGAAATAACCGACCCTCAGGAAGGTGACAATGCCTTTACCATTGAGGAAGGCGCGAGCGAAGAAGCCGCTTCGGGCGACACCCTTGAGGAAGTGAAACTCCAAGGTCCCTATGACCCCAAGAAAGACCTTGAAAACTATCGCTACCCTACGCTTGATTTGCTCAAGAAATACGAAGGGGGTGACGTGCAACTCAATAGCGAAGAACTCAATGCGAATAAAGACCGCATCATTGAGGTGTTGCGCAACTTTGGTGTGGAAATCTCCAGCATCAAAGCCACAGTTGGTCCCACCATTACCTTATACGAAATCACACCTGCCCCAGGCGTGAAAATCGCTAAGATTCGCAACCTCGAAGATGACATTGCGTTGAACCTCTCTGCCATTGGCGTGCGTATCATTGCGCCTATTCCCGGAAAGGGTACCATAGGTATTGAAGTACCTAACCAGAAGCCGCTCATAGTTTCCATGGAGAGCATCTTAAATTCCAAGAAGTTCCAGGAAACCGCCTTTGATTTGCCCATTGCTCTGGGTAAAACGATTACCAATGAGGTGTATATGGTGGACTTAGCCAAGATGCCCCACTTGTTAGTGGCCGGTGCGACAGGGCAAGGTAAATCCGTAGGTTTGAATGCCATTATTACGTCGCTCCTTTACAAGAAGCACCCCGCAGAACTCAAAATTGTGATGGTGGACCCCAAGAAGGTGGAATTCTCTATCTATACGCCCATCGAAAATCACTTCCTTGCGAAAGTGCCTGGCGATGGAGATGCCATTATTACGGATGTCACGAAGGTGATTCAGACACTTAATAGTCTCTGTCAGGAAATGGATACGCGCTACGACCTACTTAAGAAGGCGCGTGTGCGTAACATTAAGGAATATAACGCCAAATTCATTGCCCGCCAACTCAATCCCGAGCACGGACATAACTATATGCCCTACATCGTAGTGGTTATCGACGAATTTGGTGACTTGATCATGACCGCAGGTAAGGAAGTCGAGCTCGTGAAGAACGAGTGGGCTCTGCCTCTGTCCGACAAGCGTATCAAGAAGTACAACGATACTCCCGATAACGTTCC
>CALCUV010000143.1 GCA_937906765.1 uncultured Prevotella sp. | reverse complement strand
GGAGACCTGCTGCAGCAATCTTAAGTGAGATCCAGCAGTCCTGTTCTACATAGTAGAACTTCTTAGTGAACAAGTTAACGTCAAAAGTGCGCTTTGTGCGACGCTTTGAGTGGCTAACGTTGTTGCCAATCATGGCTTTCTTTCCTGTAATTTGACAAATTTTAGACATTGCTATCTATTCTCTTTTAGGTTTCTTTTATGGTATTCTCTCAATACGGAGTGCAAAATTAGAAATTTTATTCCTTATTCCCAAATGTTTTGCCGTATTTTTTTTGTTTATTCACAGATTTTTAGAAAAATGCGTTACTCAGTTTCAATTTCTTCTTCCTTTGGGCAATTTTCTTTAAGATATTCAAGGAGCATGTGAGTGGCTATAGAGGTGGCGGAAGCAAGGTTTTTGTCTCTACCGTTGTCCTCTTCAATCATTCTTGTCACAATGTTATCTTTGCAACCAACGGCAATCCATATTGTGCCTACAAGAACGCCACTTCTTCCTCCATCAGGACCGCCAGGACCTGCAAATCCGCTTATTGCTACGGAATAATCAGTTCCGAAAAGTTCATTCGCTCCAATTACCATTTGGCGAACAACTTCTTCAGACACGGGCGTTTCTTTTTCAATAATTTCTGAGTCAACCTTGAGAAGGTTTGTCTTAATTTCGTTTGAATAACAAATTAAGCCACCTTTGAAATAGGTTGAACTTCCAGGAACGGCGGTTATGGCTGAAGCAATACGTCCAGCTGTACAACTTTCAGCAGTTGAGAGTGTTTTACCACACTGCCACATAATATGATTTATCTCTTTTGATGTAAGTTTGAGGTCAAGTTCCATAGTCGTATTTTTATTGTGTTGTGTGAAACTTTATTTCTAGGGGATGAAAATGGTATCACAGAATATGCTTCATGTGAAAAATATTTTCGTCTTTCCTTAAACGGTTACTCGTGCATAAGCGGGTTTTTCAATCGGACAGAATTCTCCGTCAAGATATTTATAATATCCATTTATGGCAATCATTCCTGCATTATCTGTTGTGTAACTAAATTTAGGAATGTAGATGTGCCATGTTTTATTTTGTCCACGCACTTTAAATGCTTCGCGAAGTCCTGTGTTTGCAGAAACTCCTCCTGAAAGTGCTACATGGTTAATGCCAGTTTCTTTTACCGCTTGTTGTAATTTCTTGATTAGAATGTCAACGATTGTTTTTTCTAAGGAAGCAGCTATGTCATTGAGGTTGTTTTCAATGAAATTTGGGTCTTCCTTAATTTTATCTTTAAGGAAATAAAGGAAACTTGTTTTGAGTCCGCTAAAACTATAATCAAGTCCTTTTATATTGGGTTTGCTAAACTGAAATGCCTTGGGGTTTCCTTGACGTGCAAGTTTGTCTATGATGGGACCTCCAGGATAACCTAACCCCATTACCTTAGAGCATTTGTCGATTGCTTCGCCTGCCGCGTCGTCAATGGTTTGTCCGAGGATTTCCATTTTGTTATAGGCAGATACTTTAACAATTTGACTATTTCCCCCGCTCACTAACAGGCACAGGAAAGGGTAGGGTGGAGGATTGTGAACTTCTCCTTCTTCCTTAATGAAGTGTGCCAATATATGTCCGTGAAGATGGTTTGCTTCAATGAGGGGAATTCCTAAACTAAGCGCTAACCCTTTTGCAAAACTAACACCTACGAGTAAGGACCCCATAAGTCCAGGACCTAATGTGACGGCAATAGCGGACAAGTCTTCTTTCTTAACATTTGCCTTTTTCAACGCTTGGTCAACAACGGGAACTATGTTCACTTGGTGTGCACGTGAAGCTAATTCAGGCACAACTCCCCCATAGGCTTCATGAATGGCTTGACTTGCTGTAACGTTACTCAGGAGCACGCCATCCTTAATGACGGCCGCAGAAGTGTCGTCGCATGAAGACTCAATGCCAAGTATGATGATACTCATAAATAGTTCTTAAAATGAATTAGTGAGTGAGTATTTCTAATCCTGTTTCTGTGACAAGAAGCGTATGTTCCCATTGAGCAGAGGGTTTCTCATCTTCTGTAACAACGGTCCATCCATCTTCTTCATCAACAAAAACTTCATAAGTCCCCATGTTTATCATAGGTTCAATGGTGAAGACCATTCCGGGGACTAGAAGCATGCCTTTTGAATGTGTGTTATAATGATCTACTTCAGGTTCTTCGTGAAAAGCCAAACCTGTGCCGTGTCCTGCCAAGTCGCGAACTACGGAATAACCATTCTTACGTGCATGTTTTTCGATAGCCTTTCCGATTTCACCCACAAATCCCCATGGTTTTGCAACCTCCATTCCTATCTCAAGGCATTCTTTTGCAACTTTTACGAGTTTCTCACACTCGGGAGATGTTTTGCCTACAATGAACATGCGACTTGCGTCTGCGTAATACCCATCAAGAATGGTGGTGATATCAACGTTTACGATGTCACCCTCAAAGAATTCTTCTTCGTCGGAGGGAATACCGTGACACACCACTTCGTTAATACTGATACAACAACTCTTAGGGAATTCTTCATATCCGAGGCAAGCGGGAATTGCGCCTTTGCTGATGATAAAATCATGTATCATTTTATCTAATTCAGCCGTTGTCATGCCTGCCTTTATATGTTGTTCTGCTAAGTCTAGTGCGGCTGTATTAATGATTCCGGCTTTGCGAATGCCTTCAATTTGTTCGGGTGTCTTTATTAAATCGCGAGTTGGCACCAAGATGCCTTTGTCTTGATATTCCAAGATGCGCTTGTCAAGTTCCGTAATAGGTTGCCCATTGGGAACCACCCACCTGTTTTTTCGTTTCTTCGCCATATTTTGCAATTTTACCGCAAAGTTACAATTTTAAATTGTATTGAGGGTTAGGATATTTCAAAAACGGTGGTGAGATTCTGGATATTTAATATTTATTCAATCAATTAAATGTCCAACACTTCGTACTCTCAAGTGCATTCGCGAAGTTTGTCAGGCCTTTGCGTGAGTAGTTAAGGACGTCTTCTAAAGCGCTCTGATTTCCGTCATAGCAATTAATAATAAGGAGTATGCGCTTCGTCTCAGGCGAAATCATGGTGCGTACGCTATCGCTTGTAGGTGTGGCAATACCTCCTTCTGAATCACGATAGACGGGCAGATTTTCGATGTTGAGCGGTCCTCGACCAATACCCTCATAAAGTTCATCTGCTTTTCCAAGGCCTAATGTAAGGGTGTCGCCAATGATTTTGTCGGCATCGAGCATTGCTGTAGAGTTACCACAATAGAGAGACACAAGATTCCCAAGGTCAACGAGTTGGTCAATGCTATATAGACTTTTACCCTGCAAAATGCGACGCGCAAGTTGCTCACATGCGGGGCGATATCTGCTTGGGTCTTTACCTGCTTTGCGATAGGCGTCTCTTGTTGCTTTAATCCCACTCTGCTCTTTGATGCTATCGGTTGTGAATTGTTCCTGTAGAGATTTTGAAATACATTCAATTTCGTTCCAAAGTTCAGGAGTAGTTGGTGAATTTGTCACTTCTGCCAAAATTGCTCCACCGATAAAGTTGGGGCAAATCTCGCGAAATTCTGAGGATATGTTTATCTGCATGATTCGTAAGTTAAGGTTGAAAGATTCCAATGATTAATTCAATGATTCTTTAAAATCAGTAATTATTTTGTGCTTTTCTTCATCGGAAATGTTTGTGAAATGTTTTTCCAAATGCTTCTCAAACGCCTTGAGGGCAATAGTGCGCATGGATGCTTTTCCTGCTCTCACGCCACTCTGATAACTATTTGTGGTAAGAGGTGAACGATTGAAATTTCCGTCTGCCATGTGTAAACTTCTTAAAATTCAGTGTTCACTAAGTCTCAAAGAATTTTAATTAAGTGAGACATAATTTTAATTAAGTGAGACTTAGTTTTTGCTATAACTGATTTTGTTTGTGTGGTTATTAACTAAGTGACGAATAAGGTGGGGTGAACTGTTGTAGATAGCAAATTAAGTATACTCAAAACATATTTATTTTTTAACGTAAACACCCTATTTTCGAAAGGTAAATAAATTTATCTTGGTATACTTAATCTGTTAGTTCACTTGTCTTTAAGGGACAAGATACTTATCGCCTGTCTTTTCTATAATGGTCTTTCTGTATTTTTCAGGGAAGCCATAGCGCAGAGGGGGTGCGGCTATGCCGTCAGGAGTCAAGTCAAAGCGCCCATTGGTTTCCTTCTTCACCACCATGTCATTAAATTTCACGATGATATATTCGCCCAATTTCTTCCATTCTGACAACATGGTTTCAGCGGCAATTGAAGAGTAAGCGGTGAGCAAGTCAATGCCTTTCTGCTTGTTTTGCGCCAACTCTTGGAGTGCGATTTGTTCAAAAACTTCTTGTTTTCTAAGGAAATCATTTTCAATTTCTTCGCGCTTTTGTTCAACGGCGGGGAAGATTTGACTATAGCGTGGGGAAGTCATATTTGCCACCCAGTTGCACACCCAAAAGGCCGAATTCCACGAGAAGTTAACGTCGCTCGCTTGAGGGTCGTTGAAACATGCGGGTGCCTTCGTCGCACAACAATAAACGGGTACGTATGCCACCATATTTGCTTCGTCATTTCCCCACCACAAGATGCCACCAACTTCATTGGGCATGTCGGCACGGAGTTGGGCAATCATCGTTGCACAAGCCTGTTGTGTGGAGATGGGGCGCTCGTTGAAATACGTCTTGCCTTCGTATTTCCATGTAAGAGGTGAGGGGCGATAGGGCATGTCAAACACACCTGCGCTACAATCTGCTTGTGTGTCGAAATATGTGCCTTCGTAGTGGTCGCGCATAGAGTTCATGACATCTTTAAGCGAAAGTTTTTGCTTCGGTTTGAAGTATAAGGGCATAGGTTTTTCCGTGTCGATGGCATAACCCTTAGCATATTCCAAATACTTATCCATGCCGTCCACCCATTTGTTGTAAAAACTCCACACGCGTGCTTCACAAAAGCGAATGGCGCTAAAATCAGCGGGAGCATAAGCCGAAGAGAATGAGAATTCGCTATCCTTTCCAGAGAAATAACCCATTTTGCGGGCAAATGAAATGACATCCTTGCTAGCAATGACGTTATCCTTATCCTTGAGGTTGAACTGGTGGATGCGACTTTGGTTGGCATGACAAGCGATGCAATCATCGGGGATGCGAACCGCCACCCAAACGGCACCCTTTTCCTTACCGCCCTTACCAATCATTTCAAGAATCCACGCCTCGTTAGGGTCAGCAATAGAGAAACTTTCACCACTGCTTGCATATCCATATTTCTCAACAAGATCAGTCATCACGTAGATGGCCTCACGCGCCGTCTTCGCACGTTGTAATCCTAAGGTCATGAGACTTACGTAATCAATAATACCTGTGGTGTCAACAAGTTCTTCGTGTCCGCCGAAAGTGGTTTCCATGATTGAGAGTTGAAACTCATTGATATTACCTATTACGGCATAGGTTTGGGGTGCTTCAGGAATTTCACCAAGGTAGTGATTCGTGTCGCCATCAACGATTTGTCGCATTGTGCCAGCGGGATGCTTTGAGGCGGGAAAATGTTGCAAGTTCGTAAACATGCCGAAACTATCCATGCTATAAGTTATCATAACGGAACCATCCGCCGATGCCTTTTTCCCGATTAAAAAACTAGTACAGGCTTCGCTCGTTATGAAGCCTGAAAGGAGTAAAAAAATGAATAATGATATTCTTTTCATTTGTTGTAAAAACTTAATGTTTGTAAAAAAGGAGCGAAAACTCTGCAAAGTAAACAATAATATCCCATTTTTTCTGTAAGTTTGCGTGTAAAAATTAACAAATATTCCTCTTTAAAGAACCATTACTTATGATACAATCCATGACGGGCTATGGTAAAGCCGACGTTACTTATAATGGTAAGAAAATACATGTTGAAATAAAATCTCTCAATTCCAAAGCGTTAGACCTTAGCACTCGTATCGCACCCCTATATCGTGAAAAGGAAATGGAGTTGCGCAAACTCATTCAGGAAAATTTGGAGCGTGGAAAGGTGGATTTCAATCTTTGGATTGAGAAAGACATAACGGCCGTTGGTGGTGTCATTAATGCTGATGCTGTTGCGAATTATGTGGCACAGATGAAGCAAATAAGCGCAGAGCGTCTTGGCGGTGTTGGATGTTTAAGTGAGAATATTTGGGAAACGTTGGTGCGTCTGCCCGAGGTGGTTCAGACGTCTGCCGTAGAAACTCTTGAACCCGAAGAATGGCAAGTTGTTTCTGAAATTGTGAACGAAGCCATTGCTCACCTTGTTGATTTCAGAAAACAGGAGGGTGAAGCGCTCTATGCTAAGTTCTGCAAAAATCTTGACACTATTGAAGGCTTGATGAAGCAACTCGAACCCTTCGAAGTTTCACGCGTAGAAAAGATTCGTCAACGCCTTACAGAGCGTCTTGCCGAACTTAAGGGGGTGGATTATGATAAGTGTCGCCTCGAACAAGAACTCATTTATTATATAGAGAAACTTGACATTAACGAAGAAAAGCAACGTCTGTCAAACCACTTGGAATATTTCAAGCAAACGATGCTTAACGGAAGTGGGCAAGGTAAGAAACTCGGATTTATCGCTCAAGAAATGGGTCGAGAAATAAACACAACAGGTTCGAAAAGCAATCAAGCAGAGATGCAAAATATCGTTGTGATGATGAAAGATGAGTTAGAGCAGATCAAAGAGCAAGTTCTCAACGTAATGTAATGACGCTGTAAGTTCTTCTTTTATTCTGTCAATCATATAAACTTAATCTATAGCACGTTATGTCAAAAGTCATTATATTTTCAGCACCTTCAGGTAGCGGTAAGAGCACTATCATTAATTATTTGATGCAACAGAATTTGAATCTTCACTTCTCTGTTAGTGCCACTTCACGTCCCCCACGCGGGCAAGAACAACATGGTGTGGAATACTTCTTCTTAACACCGGACGAATTTCGGAAGCACATTGAAAATGGCGATTTCTTGGAATATGAAGAAGTGTATAAAGATCGCTATTATGGCACACTCAGTAGCCAGGTTGATTCTCAATTAGAGCGTGGAGAGAATGTAGTGTGTGATGTTGACGTTTTAGGAGGAATAAATATCAAACGTCATTATGGCGACCGTGCATTGAGTCTTTTCATCCAGCCTCCTTCAATTGAAGAATTGCGTCGCAGATTGGAAGGTCGTGCTACAGATGCTCCAGAGGTAATTAATGACCGCATTGCACGTGCTGAGTTTGAACTTTCTCACGCATCTCAATTTGATGCCGTTGTCATCAACGATAATCTTGACGTGGCGTTGAAAGAAGCATTGGACATCGTGAAAGATTTTCTTGAAAAATAAAACACATCGTTAATCATTTTTTCCCATTGAAGTTAATTTATAAAATAGTAGTGCCTCTCCTTGCAACTCTTGCGTTGAACTCTTGCTCGCGTCAATATACGATAGCGGGGGATATGACGCAGGATGTTGTAAGTGGTCGCATGCTTTACTTATCAGTTAACCAAGGTGTTGAAAAAGTTCATACCGTTGACTCCTGTCTTATCGTACATGGACGTTTCAATTTCATGGGCGAAACAGACTCTGTCGTAATGGCGCGTTTATATGTTGATCATGAAATGGTGATGCCCTTTGTTATTGAGGGCGGGGAAATGAACATCACGATAGATTATTACAATAAGTCGGTTAAAGGTGGCGCTCTCAATGAGCAATTGAATGATTATTTCCATAAGATGTCTGAACTTCAAACGCAATGGGAGAATATCTGCGACCGACGCCTTCAACTCTACATGGCAGGGACTTTAAAACCACACATACTTGTCGAACTTGACGCCCAAGAAACAGAGGTTCTCAAGAAAATAGAATTCACGGAAACTAATTTCATTTGCGAGAATTATAAAAATCCTTTAGGTGCAGGCATGTTTCTTTTGCTCACAGAACGCCTGATGCTTCCTCAAATAACGCCTCAGATAGATGAAATTCTCAGAAACGCTCCTCCTGAGTTTCTTAATTCTCCCTACGTTGCCTCTTTCATACGCTTAACGGGTTATAAGGTAAAATCGAAGAAATAATATGATTCAAATTAAAGAGGGTGTGCCAGTTGAATTTGGCACACCCTCTATATTTGTTGCGAATGTTTTCGGCATTAGACAATATCAATATGTCATGATGATATGGTCCCCAAATTATGAAATGACCATCCGTTTAATCGTATCACTAAATAATTATAGATTATAGGATAGGGGGATATTAATCGCGGAAGCGGCGAGTGAGTTCGCCGAAGCATTCGATGCGGCGATCGCGTAGGAATGGCCACCAACGGCGTACGTTTTCTGAGCGCTTCATGTCCACGTCAATTACAACGTTTACTTCCTCATCTTTCGGTGCACGATAGAGGAATTCTCCTTGGGGACCTGCAATGAAACTGCTACCCCAGAAGGTGATACCATTGGTTTGACCTGATGGGTCGGGTTCAAGACCTGTGCGATTTACGGCAATTACGGGTATTCCGTTTGCTACGGCATGTCCACGCTGTACGCTTGTCCATGCCTCGCGTTGGCGTTCTTGCTCCTCAGGTGTGTCAGATGATTCATAACCAATGGCGGTGGGGTAAATGAGTAGTTCTGCTCCAGCAAGTGCCATGAGGCGCGCTCCTTCGGGATACCATTGGTCCCAACATACTTGCACACCCAATTTGCCGACACTCGTTTGGATGGGGTTAAAACCGAGGTCGCCGGGAGTGAAGTAGAATTTTTCGTAATATGCAGGGTCATCGGGGATGTGCATCTTGCGGTAGGTGCCGGCAATAGTTCCGTCTTTTTCAAACACAACGGCTGTGTTATGATATAACCCTGGGGCACGGCGTTCGAAGAGTGAGGTGACAAGAACGATGCCTAACTTTGCAGCAATGGCGCCGTAGAATTCCGTTGATGGTCCAGGGATGGGTTCTGCAAGGTCGCAAAGTTGTGTGTTTTCCGTTTGACAGAAGTAGAGACTATTGTGCAATTCTTGGAGCACAACGAGTTCTGCGCCCTGTTGGGCCACTTCTGTTATGTTTGCCGCTAATTTTTCTTTATTTGCTTGAATGTCAGCGGTGCATGTTTGTTGGATAATTCCTATCTTCATTTTTAATAAAGTTGCATGGTGGCACAATGGAGCGAACCGTGTTGCTTAATTAATGCTGAGCAGTTGATGCCAACGAGTTCATAACCTGGGAAAGCCTTAGCGAGTTGTTGTTCGGCTTGTGTGTCAAGTTCTGGAGTGGCATAAGTGGGGTAGAGCACGGCATTGTTGACCACAAGGTAATTGGCATAAGTGGCAGGGAGTCGTTCGTCGTCTTCATCGAATGCGGGTGCGGCCATGGGGAGTGGCACCAAGTTATAGGGTTTGCCTTCCTTTGTGGTGAATGTGAGGAGTTGTATCTCCATGGCCTTCAATGCTTCGTAGTGTTCGTCTTTCTCGTCGGTGCATTTCACATAGGCAATCGTATCGTTGGGACAGATGCGCGCAAGGGTATCAACGTGGGAGTCAGTGTCATCGCCCGCAAGGTATCCATGGTCTAACCAAAGGATGCGATCAAGTCCAAACCATAATTTTAGGCGTGCCTCAATTTCCTCTTTGGTGAGGTCGGGATTACGATTGGGATTGAGCAGGCACTCTGAGGTTGTGAGGAGTGTGCCCTGCCCATCGCTTTCAACGCGTACCGTATGCCCGCAAAAATCCCCGGGTGAGAATGTACCAACGTTCCGTCCAAATCAAACAAGAGATATTTATACCCTTTCATGCTACGAAGTCAAGGTGGTCAACATATTCGCCTTTGAGTACTTTGGAGAGGCAGAGTTGTCGTGTGATTTTATTGTCTAATTGCGCTTCAAACTTACCGCCCCATCCGTTGAATCGGAAATCAAGCAATTGAAGGTTTCCTTCGCTTGAAAGGCAAGTGATGGGACCGTGGTCACGTGCCCAAGTGTCATTCGTGGGACACTCAAAGAGGGTGATGTTCGCAACGATGTGTTGGGGGAATTTTGTTGTTAAAAGTGCTTGTAATTCTTCGGGGTGGGGTGTTACGATGAGCAACTTTGTGCGTGATGCAATGGCATAGGCCAATTGAAGGTAACAATCAGTCACTTCATCAAGTATGTAGGACCAATCGGTGTCTTCGTGAGGCCATGTTAGTTGCACCGCACTGACTTTCCCCCATTCTGGGAGCAGAACGGGACGTAAGGGGTGTTGTTCTGTTGAAACAGTATGGGGCATATTTGTGAAATGAAAGGGTGCTACATTATTACCACGTGGGGTGGGGATAGGGATGGCGTAGGGCATAAATGAGAGTTCGGCGTATGAATTTTGAGGCGCAACAGGGTGACCATTGCGCCCCCTTTTTTTGTAAGTGTGTTACTTAACTTCTGCTCACTTGGAGTCCGCCCGTAGATACGCTCATATCCACGAATCGCGCGTTGGGTGTGACGGGATTGTGCGTGAGGATTTCACGGATGCGACGTGCTGCTTCACGGTCTTTTGCAATCTTTCAAGTTGAATTTTCTCTTTATCTTCTTTATTCATGCATTCTGCTTTTTCATCCCAAAACATTTTATCCCTATTTAAAATTATTTTTTAT
>CALCUV010000142.1 GCA_937906765.1 uncultured Prevotella sp. | reverse complement strand
GCAGTTTGCTTGACGTATAAGAAAGATTAAAATAAAAATTATAGATGGGTAAAAGCGGGACTTACGAAGCACTGTAAGTCCCGCTTTTTTAGGGGTTTGGGAGGGAGGGGAAACAAGAACAGACTTAGGGCAAATTAAGTAAGACTTACGGAAAATTCTATTACTCTTAAGAACAATTAAGTGAGACTTAGTGACGCCCCTGCGCCACTGATTTTTCCCTGCATCGGGCATAATCGGAAAATATATGCTAACTTTGTAGGTCAGTCGGGAGTTACGGCGCCCGACGCCTCAGATTAGTTGACACATCACTATGAATCTCTCTACTTTATTTCGCCTCCTTGGGGGTATCTCCCTCCTCAGCATCATTGGATGCACAACGGATTCCAACACGGAGTATGCCCGCATTCCGGCATTCTTACGTGTGCAACCCGTAAGCACAGTGCAACCCCTGAATGCCGCACTGAATAGTCCGGGTGTGTTTTGCAAGGTGACCTTCTCCACCAACTATTACCACTTTGAGAATAACCATGGGCAGGGAGCGCAAACCAATCGCACGGCACTCGATGTTTACGGCAAACCCAAGTGTTTGAATGGGTTTATTATCGGAACGCCCAACGTGCCCGACTTATCTGGTGTGATGCAACCCGTAGCCTTTGACTTGGCTTGCCCAACGTGTTTCAACGAAGTGCTGATTCAGCGTTCGCTCACGATAAATGAGCGTGGCGAAGCCCATTGCTCGCGTTGCAACACTACTTACGACCTCAACAACATGGGATTCCCCAAGGACGGACCGGGAACCCATGTCATGCTTCGCTATCATGTGCAATACGGTAACGACGCTATGGTCGTGAGAAACTAAGTTGAGGAAGTCCATTCATCAAGTGCAAATAACCGAGAGTGGTGGAGAAAGAAACACTTCCCTTTTCCCCTTCACCCTTCCTCATTAAACGTTAAACTTTAAACGTTCATCGTTCACCGTTAATCGTTAATAGTTCACCGTTCCCCTTTGAAACTTCAACAACTCTCCATAGGTTATCCGCATAAGGTGATTGCCCAGCAAATATCGGCGCAATTATCGGAAGCATCGCTCACTGCGCTCGTCGGAGTGAACGGTGCGGGAAAAAGTACCCTGTTACGCACACTCACAGGAGAGCAAAAGGCATTGGAAGGAGCATTAACGTTACACGGGAAAGCGCTTAACGACTATTCCCGAGGCGAACGCGCCCGACAGATTGCCGTAGTGTTGACACAGAGCGTAGAGGCGCCACAAATGCTTGCCGAAGAGGTGGTGGCGCTCGGCAGATTGCCCTACACCAATCTCATGGGGAGTCTGAAAACTGCCGACCTCGAGGTGGTAAATCACGCCATCCGCGTGACAGGTATCACCCATTTGCGCCAGCGTCGGATAGGGTCGCTCTCCGATGGCGAACGCCAGCGCGTCATGCTTGCCAAGGCGCTCGCACAAAAGACTCCCTTCATCCTCATGGACGAGCGCACAGAGACTTTCATGCTCCTGCGCAAGTTGGCACACGAGGAGCGGAAGTCTATCCTGCTCTCCACTCATGACCTTGACCTGGCGCTAAAGTGTTGCGACCAAATTTGGTTGTTAGACAAGGGCACACTTACCATAGGCACACCTCAAGATTTCTCTCAAAACAAGGCGCTCGACTGTGCCTTTTCCACCCCTAATTTTCAATTTGACACCACTAAATTCCTCACCCTATGACCGTTTGTATTGCTGAAAAACCCTCTGTGGCGAAAGACATCGCCCGCATTCTTGGTGCCACCACCCAGCGTGACGGTTACTACGAAGGGAATGGGTATCAAGTGACCTGGACTTTCGGGCACCTTTGCGAACTTAAGAATCCCGAGGACTACACTCCCATGTGGAAAAACTGGACTCTCGGCGCGCTCCCCATGGTTCCCGAACGCTTCGGCATACGTCTCAAAAACGATAAAGGCATTGAGCGCCAGTTTGCCACAATTGCCAATCTTTTCTCACAAGCTGACTGTATCATCAACTGCGGTGACGCCGGGCAAGAAGGGGAACTCATTCAGCGCTGGGTAATGCAGAAAGCCAGCGTGAAATGTCCCGTCAAGCGCCTCTGGATTTCCTCTATGACCGACGAAGCTATCAAAGAAGGTTTTGCCAATCTCAAGGCGGCGGAAGAATATAAGTCGCTCTACGAAGCAGGACTCTGTCGCGCCATCGGCGATTGGCTTTTGGGGATGAATGCTACGCGTTTATACACCATGAAGTACCTTTCTAATCGCGCGAAAGGTCAACCCGTACTTTCCATTGGGCGTGTGCAGACGCCGACTTTGGCACTCATTGTGAAGCGTCAGGAAGAGATTGAGAACTTTAAGCCTGAACCTTACTGGGTACTCACTACGAATTACCGCGACACGACGTTTACCGCCGTGCTTCAGTCAGAAGAGGAAGAGGCGGCGGAAGCGGCGAAGCAGGGAAATTCTAATAGCAATGCCCCTGTCCGTCGTGGGTTTACCTCTGAGCAGGAGGGGCGCGAGGCATTGGAGAAGATTCGCGACGCCGAGTTTTTCGTGACCTCCGTAACGAAGAAGAATGGCACGGAAGCGCCTCCCCATCTTTACGACCTCACTTCCCTTCAGGTGGATTGTAATAAGAAATTTGGCTATTCCTCAGACCTTACGCTCCAACTCATTCAGAGTCTTTACGAAAAGAAACTCACGACCTATCCTCGCGTAGATACGCGCTTCCTTCCGGATGATGTGTATCCGAAATGCGGACAGATTATGAACGGTATCTATGCTTATTACAAGGAACAGATAGATCCGCTTCGTGGTGCGTCACTCCGTAAGTCGAAAAAGGTGTTTGACAACAGCAAAATCACAGACCACCACGCCATTATCCCAACGGGCGAAGCACCACGCACAATGACGGACACCGAACGCAATGTTTATAATCTCATAGCCTTACGTTTCATCAGCGCTTTCCATCCTGATTGTAAATTTCAAACAACTACGGTGCTCGGAGAGGCAGCTGAAGTGCCCTTTAAGGTAACGGGTAAGGTGATTGTGGAACCTGGTTGGCGCACGGTCTATACTTCGGACAAGGATAAGGAAAACGAGAAGGCGCAAGAGGAAAATGCGGATGAAGAACGCACACTCCCCGTCTTCACCAAGGGAGAACACGGTCCGCACGTCCCTGACTTGGCGCAGAAACAGACACAACCGCCCAAACCTTATACAGAAGCCACCCTTTTGCGTGCTATGGAAACGGCGGGTAAGTTAGTGGATGACGTGGAACTCCGTGAGGCGATGAAGGAAAACGGTATTGGTCGCCCCTCTACCCGAGCGGCGATTATCAAAACCTTATTCTCGCGCGAATATATCCGCCTCCAGCGCAAGTCTATCTTTGCCACAGAGCGCGGTGTGCAACTCATCGGACTCATAAAGGAAGAACTCCTCAAGAGTGCCGAACTCACGGGCCGCTGGGAGAAGAAGTTGCGCGAAATTGAGCGTCAGGAGTACGACGCCAAGCAATTTATTGACGAACTCAAGGCAATGGTGGCCGACATTGTCCGACAAGTGCTCTCCGATAATACGAACCGCCTCACCGCCATGGCAACTTCCGCCCCCGATGCCCTTGCCCATCTCAAGGCAAAGGCAGATAAGAAGGAGCAACAGGAACGTGCTGTCCAGCAACCCACGGAGAAGAAGCGCAAAATCATTCGCGAGGGTTCCACTTGCCCCGTTTGTGGCGAGGGTAAGGTAATTAAGGGCAAAACTGCCTATGGTTGTTCCCGTTGGAAGGAAGGTTGCGACTTCCGAAAACCATTTAAATAAGGTTATAATAGAGGTTGCACCCCCTCTTTCACAGACCCCTCCGCCCTTTGGGCACCTCCCCTAACTTTGGGGAGGATTTTATATTACTTCCTTTCGCTTGTTTTTTCCAATAGGAAACCCAAATGAGGTAGCCTAACTAAAATGTCCCTCTAAGTTAGGGGGACGAGCAACGAAGTTGCGGAGGGGGTCTGTAAAATCCTTGGTTATTGCGATATTATCTCTTTAAGTAAAACGAAATTCCCATCCCATTTCCCTCAAATGCTCACAGCAATCATCGGCGGTGGCGCAGCAGGATTCTTCTCCGCCATTGCCTTAAAAGAAAAATGCCCTTCGGCGCGCGTCATTATCTTTGAGCGCGCCAAGAAATGCCTTGCTAAAGTTGAAATTAGTGGGGGCGGGCGTTGTAACTGTACGAACTCGTTTGCGGAAGTGGGAGACTTGAAGAGTGTTTACCCACGTGGGCACAAGTTAATGAAACGCTTGTTCAACGTGTTCAATCATGAGGACGCCTACGCCTGGTTTGAGCGCCACGGGGTGGCACTTACCACGCAGGAGGACCAATGTGTGTTCCCCGTTTCCCAAGATAGTCACAGCATTACCTTATGCTTGCAGAACGAAGCCAAAAGGTTGGGTGTGGAAGTGAGAACCCTTCACGAACTGACGGCACTCACGCCCCCCTCTGAGGGCAATCCGCGCTACACTTTGGCGTTTCGCGACCGCCCCACAGAGACTGCCGACTGCGTTATCCTCACGGCGGGCGGACAACCTCGGGCAGACGGACTCTTGAGTCAACTTTCCGCCCTCGGCATTGCCATTCAGGAGCCCCACCCTTCCTTATTCACCTTCACCATTGCCCACAAACCGCTCACGGAACTCATGGGCGTCGTAGTGGAAGGAGCATCCGTGGCACTGGCAGGCACAAAATTCCGCGCACAAGGACCTTTGCTCATCACGCATTGGGGATTGAGCGGACCAGCCGCCTTAAAACTCTCCTCACATGCCGCTCTGCACCTCGCAGAAGCCGACTACCGTAGCGACTTGCTCATCAACTGGACAGGCGACGGCACTCCCGACACTGTGCTTGCCGAATTGCAAACCCTTGCAGGCACTTATCCGCAACGCCAAGTGACCAGCGTACGACTCCAAGGCTTACAAAGTCGCCTGTGGGACTATCTCGTAGCGCGCAGTGGGATTGCCCCCGAACGCCGTTGGGCAGAGGTGGGAAAGAAAGGGTTGAACAAACTCGTAAATACCCTTACCGCCGACGTCTATCCCATTGCCGGGCGCTATCCTCACCGCGAGGAATTCGTAACTGCCGGAGGCGTGGCGCTCAGTGCCGTTCATCCCAACACCTTAGAATGTAAAGCGCTCCCCGGTCTCTATTTCGCCGGCGAACTGCTCGACATCGACGCCGTAACTGGCGGATTCAACCTACAAGCTGCCTGGACCACGGGATTCGTTGTGGGACAAGCGGTGGCAAAAAGCGAAATGAGGGAAGCGTAGTCATGCCTACACTTCCCTCATTTTCTTTTAATCACTTGTAACAGCGCAATTCGTTTTTGTTAAAATAGAAGGGACCTACGACAAATGCGTCATCATCAGCATCGAAGAAGAACCAAGGGTTATCAATGGGGTTTAAGTTGCGCACAATATGCTGATCGCGAGCGGGGGTATTGCCTTCGGCGCACATAATTGCCACCTTGCCTGACGCATTTCTTGCCACGTCAACCACAATTACGGCATGGCCGTATTTACGTCCCGGACGGGCGGGGTAAACCAAGACATCGCCAGGTTGAACTTCCTGAATGGAGCGAGGCTTTGTTTCGTGGAAGACGGAGTATGTGCTACACATGCCGTAAACTTTGCGCATGTAACTCTCGAATGCCTTTCGTGAACTGCCACCCTTGTAACGCATGTTCTTGCCATTCACATCGCGGAAACAGATTTCGGAATAGCGCCCCTTCTGCCACAGATATTCGGCACGCAAACGCATGGTGACATCGGCACATTGCTCATAGTTGCTCAAGAGTGGGTTGTCAATCACCGCCGTTCCCAACCATTGGAGATTGGCATTGCCTCCCGTGAACAACTGAATCTTTGCGCCCGCCTCCTTCAAGGGAAGGTTGCGCAGGTATGCCGCATAACTCCCCTCATTTGCCTCAACGCGGGTGTAACCAAGGGGCGCAGGGATGTCGCCAATAGTCTCGGCGTGCCACGGATTACTGCGCGTGTAAGAATAGTATAACCAGCCCCCAACGAGAAGTCCAACAACGAGGAGCACAAGCAACGTAATGCCAATAATCTTTTTCATAACAACTGTGTTTTTAAAGGTATTTATAATAATGTGTTTTGCCGTAGGGTGCAAGTGCCGCTCTGACGGAAAAGAAAGCACCGCTTGATTTCTGATGCAAAGTTAAACACACCCTAAGAACCTTTAAAAAATAAACACTTGCGTTGTATCAACCCCCGTGTTTAATGTACGAAATGCCCCACCTTGAATGCTCAAAACAAACCTACTTATAGGGAAAATAATCTCTCAAACTCGGCGCACAATTTAAGACTTACGGCGCGGAGTTTGAGAGATTGTTACGCACATGTCCATTTCTAATTTCAGCAAGCGTGTTGTAGGGCTCGGTGAAACTGACTTTCAACGTGATAATTGCGGTTAAAAAAAATTGGGACGCCTCACGAGGAGGTGTCCCAATAATGTGTTTATGCGTAATTCACAAGGATTACTTTACGAAACGCTTCTGACCATCGATGATGTAGAGACCAGGAGTTGTAATCTTGTTCAAGCGACGACCGCTGAGGTCATAGATGCCCTGCATCTTCGGAGTGTTGATAACAACACCTGAAATGTCTGTAGGATCGTTATAACCTGCGAGCAATGCATCGTACTTAGCCTGAAGTTCAGTAAGCGCAGTTGTGATGTCTTCAGCAGTAGCAGCGCTGTTCTTAGAAACTGTCATTGCTTCATACATTTCATTTGCAGCTTCCTTATAAGCAGCGATGAACCAAGCGTATTCTTCTTCGCTCAAATTCTTATATTCGTCCTTCAATGAGTTAACAACCGTTGAGGGATTGTCAATAGAGAATTCAGACATTGCGAAGAAAGCGTGACCGCCATACGTGCTGTTGCCAGGACCAGAAGATGCTGTCACCGTGAAGCGGAGATACTTGTAACCTTCGGGCAATGTGAGCAACTTAGATGTCCAATACTGACCGAGCTTAGAGTAAGCGGGCAAGGGGTTAGAACCACTCGCGCCAAATGTAGCAATAGACTTGCCGAAGTTCTTACCATCCTTACTTGCAGATACCTTAATGCTTGAAGGCGCAGGCGAAGTTGCTGAAGCAGAACCTGCCTTACGAGTAGCGTAAGTGAATGTAAATTCAGACAATGCCATATCTTCGCCAAGGTAAACCTGAACGTAGTGGTCGCCACTTACTGCTGTGCCACTCCATTGCGTATGGAGGTAAGAAGAAGTGTTACCGTCGAGAAGAGCTGCGATACCGCCGCCATCGCTTGCAGTACCTACAACGTTTTGGTCGGCATTTGTGGAGAGGTAGAAGGCATTTGACTTGTTGTCAACCTGTAAGGGGAGTGCGCCGGGAAGAACTACGTCTTCGCCCATTTCTTCGAGCAAGTTGTTTGTCTTAGTGATGAGCGCAGCAAGCTCAATCTTGTTGAGTTCGTCCTCATTCAATACGCGCGCTGTGATATACCACCAAGAGTTTTCGTCACCCTCGTATGACCAACCGAGCACTGTGCCGTTGTTATGATTGAGTGACTGGCTCTTACCTTCCTGACACTGAACCGCCATTACGCCATTGCCAAGAGAAATCAACTTGAAGGCAACTGTAGGAGTAGTGCCCTGCACTGTAGCCTGCTTACCAGATTCCAACTCATCGATATAAGTGTTTGTAGCCTTATTCTTGATGTAATAAAGGTCCTTACCGCCAGCAGGTTCAAAGTACCAACGCTGAGCATCCTTTGTTGCGCTGATGTTAGCACTCTTAAGAACCTTAGTACCAGTAGTTGCTTCCATAGCAGTTGTCTTCTTCTTGTAAGTAGTCAACTGATATTCACTACCGTTAATGATACCTACAACAGCATCAGGGTTGTTCTTGATAGCGTCAACCACGACGAAGAGGTTTTCATACGCAGAAGCATATTCTTCTTCCTTATTGCCGTCAAAGACTGCCTGAGCGATTTCAGTGAGTTCGGGGAGGTTGCCCTTATATGCCTCACTGTAGTAACCTACCTTCTTGTTAGTGCCGTCAAAGTACTTCAACATTTCAGTAGCTTCCGCAAGAAGGCCTTCCAAAAGCACGCGCTGCGCAGCAACCTGGTCACCTGTAGCAATAACTGTAGTGTTGTCGCCATTGATAACCTCTACGTTAGCTTCGCCCTTCATCAACATGAGCGCAACATCGTCAGAGATTTGCATTCTCTTCTTGTTAGCGAATGCCATAATCTCACCGTCGGCATTACGTACGAGGTAACCGATACCGCCAGTACCTTCCAACGTTATAAATCCTTCAGAAACGGTGTAAGTATGCGCTCCAGCGGGTTCGTAGAAGTAAGCGTAGCTACCAACTTCTGAAGTAGTGAAACCATCATAGAGGTCGAGTTCCTTACCTGTGCTACCAATGATTTTCTGACCCGTACCGTCGTTGATAAACAAGGGAGCGAGGTTTTCCTTCAAGCCCATCTTCTTCACTTCTGCGATAGCCGCGTCAATGTCGCTCTGAGGACAGTTGTAGTTTGAGTTAGAGTAGTCACCAACAAAGCGGTCGGTCATCTCTGTCAAGGCTCCGTGAGCACGGAAGAACTCTGTGAGGTCTTCACCTGCCGCAATACATGTCTGCTTATAGAAGTGGAGCAAACCATATTTACCACTCTGCTCATAACCTCTCTGCATGGGTTGCTGACGCATAAGTTCGTAGAGACGGGGGTAGAAACTTGTGTTATGACCCAAGATGTGGTAGTACATAAACAAGCGATAGTACATGTGAGTCAACGCCCAGATGTTATTGGTATAGAAGTCGCCACCAGGAGTATTGAATGCCGCAGCAACATTTTCCAAATTACCCTGATCACCATTCACACGTGAAGTAGTCTTACCGAAGTACCACATCACAACATTTGAGAAGAGGTTATTGGTTACTTCAGTCAAACCATTAAGTGTGAAAGGCTGCTGATGCTGGTGACCTATTTCGTGACCAGGTCCCCAGTGTGAACCAGCGTCTGTAATCATGTTTACGATAACAGACTCCATGGTGTTATAGTTATAACCAGAGTGGTCCCAAGATCCGTACATGTAACCCGTAGGTACGCCGAACGCCAAACCGTGTACGTTATAGTAGTCATCATAATTACAAGCGAGACCATCCTGAAGCGTTCCCGTGTGAGAGATTACTTCATCCTTGCCAGAGTAAGGAGACTTCCAAGTAGCGTTTGCCGCATCCACGTCAGCCTTTGAAGCAACGCCCATCAACATACGTTCCCAAAGCATCACCTTGTCCCATTCCTGGAGTGACTGCTTAGCAATGTTTTTACCTGTTAACAAGGTCTTCATACCCTTATTCACACCTCCGTTTTCGTCAACGCAATCCTTGTCTTCGAGAGGGAATTGGAGGGTCATGTACTTACCGAGCATGGTGAAGTCTGTGTGAGATGCGCGAGCGGTGTAGTAATCCCAGTCTTCGTTATCGTCACCTTCGCCCCAGAGTTCGTCACCTACGAGGTTGAAGAAGCCGTTAAGATTACCGCCTTCTACGTGAACCTTGATGTTATCATAGTCAGTCACCTTGCGAACACAAGACTTGTTACCCCAACCTGCGGCACTGTTGAACGACTGTACCACATAGTTGAAACAACCTGTCAAACCGTCGCCATAAACGGGGATGATGTTCAAACCTTCTTGGAGTTTGTAACCTTCATCATACGCACCGCCGGGCTTACCATGGCCTTGCCAAGAAGCGAAATAGAGTGTAGAACCCGTTTCTACCTTACCTTCAACGAAGATGTAGAGCACCTGGCGACTGTTAGCGTAAAGACCGAGGGGGTTATTCAAGTTGGTGTGCGCCTGCATACCTAAGCCCTGCGCAGCTGCTTCCTTGTTACAATAAGGTTCGATCATCTGCACACGGAGGCGCTTTGCGTATTCAGCATCCCAAGAGGGCTTGCCTTCAACAGCGTTAGCTTCCGCCCAAGTTCCGTCAACGGTCATCTTGAGCACCATCTTCTGGAGCGTAGAAGGGAGTGCCTTGAAATTGCCATCTTCCTTCATCTGTTCAGAAGTATAACTTGCGTAAGCATCAGCGAGCTGCGTGCACAACTTATCCTTGAAGAGCACAGCGAGTGCGGCATTCCAAGCAGTAACATCGTCAGCCGTGGGATTCATATCCTTAAGGCTTTCCCAGTTTTGGTTTAAAGTTGCTTCATCAATCTCAACCTCTGTCACAGTCCACTGAGAAGCAGTAGCGCCACTGTTCCAGCACACAATGCGGTTCGAAGAGTTGCTGTGCATATAGCCATGGTCGTTCGTGTCAGAAGAAGCGCGAAGCGTATAACCTGAACCAGCCTTTGAAGACTTAAAGGTGCAGTTGCCATCAAGCTTATCCTCGTTCACAAGTGTCCAAGCGCCAGAAGTTTGCTTAGAACTGCGGAGGTAAAGACCTGTACCCAAATTGCGGAGACGGTAAGTAGAAGAACCTACCTGAGACACATACCACATCTGACTATAGTCAGAAGCATCTGTAATAGATGTTGCGGCAAAAGCATCAGCAGTTGCCGACATCGAACGGTCAGTGTACTGCAAGTTTGTGAACATGTACACCTTGCCTGCTTCAATCTGCGCCACCATTGTCAGAGGGAGGAGGAGCAACATCGAAAGCATCGTTCTTAATGAAGTAAAGAATTTCATAAAGATTTTGATTAAATGAATGAATGAATGTTTTGTTCTTGTTTCAGATACAGCATATTATCTGCGATGCAAAGTTACGGATTAATTTTCAATACCGACAAACTTTTGTTAGGATTAGTTGCCATTACGGGCGATAATTTGTCACATTCAGGTTTCATACGGGCGAGCAACTTTTTAACGCAATGCTTTCCTTTTCTGCATGCCGCCCCATTTATAAACACTTGTGAGTCTGCACATGGCACATTGTCAAAACAAAGTAACTAAGTCGGCGCCGTAAGTCTCAAACTCGACGCCGTAAATCTCAAATTGTTAGCGCTCTTTCTAACTTACTTTTTGCGGCGTGAGACACACGACCATTTGGGACGCCAT
>CALCUV010000141.1 GCA_937906765.1 uncultured Prevotella sp. | reverse complement strand
AAAAGACCAAGACGGGGCAGTATTCCACTTCGGAAGAGGAACTTGAAAAACTCAAGTCCAAGCACCCCATTGTGGAGAAAATCCTACAACATCGAGGATTGAAGAAACTCCTTTCTACCTACATCGAGGCGCTTCCAAAATTGATCAATCCCACTACGGGACACATTCACACCTCCTTCAATCAAGCGGTTACGGCTACGGGACGCCTTTCGTCGTCAAACCCGAATTTGCAAAACATTCCTATTCGTGATGACGACGGAAAGGAAATCCGCCGCACTTTTGTGCCTGAGCCAGGGCACGTATTCTTCTCCGCCGACTATTCTCAGATAGAACTGCGCATCATGGCGCATCTTTCGGGCGACAAAAACCTTGTTGAGGCCTTCCGTGAGGGCAACGACATCCACGCCGCCACTGCCGCGAAGATATTTAAGAAACCCCTGGAAGAAGTTACCAAAGATGAGCGTCGCAAAGCCAAGACGGCGAACTTCGGTATTATCTACGGCATCTCGGCATTCGGTTTGGCGGAACGCATGGGCGTGAGTCGCACGGAGGCAAAAGAACTCATCGAAAACTACTTCCTCACTTATCCCGCCGTGAAGGAATACATGGACAAGAGCATCGACCTTGCGCGCGACCGTGGGTATATCCTCACCGACTTTGGGCGCCGACGCTATCTTTCGGATATCAATTCTGCCAATTCCGTGGTTAGAGGTTATGCCGAGCGCAACGCTATCAACGCGCCCATTCAGGGAACGGCTGCCGACATTATCAAAATCGCCATGATTCGCATTGCTGACCGCATGCGCCGTGAGGGAGTCAAGTCCAAAATGATTCTTCAGGTGCACGACGAACTCAACTTCAGCGTCCTCCCCGAGGAACTTGACACCATCCGTAAGATTGTTGTGGAAGAAATGGAAAGTGCCTACACCATGCAAGTGCCACTCGTGGCAGAATGTGGGGTAGGAGAGAACTGGTTAGAGGCGCATTAAGGGGAATTTATTCCATTTAAACAAAGAATATCATAAATTTGCAAAAACAATAATATTTATTATCACAATGAAAGCGAAACCATTTGTCAAATGGGTAGGCGGAAAGTCGCAACTCATAGACCAACTCGAAGCTATGCTTCCAGCTGACTTTGACGAGTGGGAGAATGTCACTTACATTGAGCCTTTTGTGGGCGGAGGAGCTATGCTCTTCTATATGTTGCAGACACACTCCAACATCCAGTCGGCAGTTATCAACGACATTAATGAAGATTTGACAACTTGTTACCGAGTGGTCAAACAGTCTCCACAACTTTTAGTAAACTCGCTTAGCGAAATCCAAAAAGAATATTACTCTTTGAAGTCGGAAGAAAGCAAAAAGCAATTCTTTATGCTCATGCGATCAGAATTCAACACTAAGACTCTTGATCCTATACGTAACACCACGTTATTCTTTTTTCTGAATCGCACTTGTTTTAATGGTTTATATCGCGTTAACAAATCAGGATTGTTCAACGTTCCTTTTGGCCGTTACGAAACTCCTACTATTTGCGATGCAAATACTATATTTGCCGATAGTGAATTATTACAAAAGGTTGAGATACTAACTGGTGACTACACACAAACCCTTAATCATACACAGGGTAATTCATTCTTCTATTTCGATCCCCCATATCGTCCGCTAAATGCAACAAGTAGTTTTAATGATTACACCAAAGAGGCATTCAACGACTTGGCACAGAAAAGATTAAAAAACTTTTGCGATCAAGTTCAAGAGGCAGGTCACCACTTTATGCTGAGTAATTCTGATTGTCAAGATGGATTCTTTGATGACCTTTATATGCAATATCAAATAGAACGTGTTTGGGCCTCACGAAGTATCAATGCCAACCCTAACAAACGAGGAAAACTAACCGAGTTACTAATCCGAAACTACGCATAACTATGGCAGCACACACTCTGGATGAATTTACAGTCTTTATGTCACAACTGAAAGAAACAAATCAGACATTAGACTTCTTTTGCGACTTCGACAAAATTCACAATAATGTGGAAGAAATAAAACTAAGTCTTTGTATGCTCAACAGCTTAATAGGAGCGACGGACATGCAACGTGCAGTAGAGACTATTTGGAAACGTGACAAATCTGCTTTCAGTGTAATGGACATCCTTATTGCTGTTCGCAGTGAAGGCAGAAAGAAGGTGCTTAATACATTTGGTGAGTGTGTTATTCTTAATTCTTTATTTGAATCAGTAGAAGGAGTCATGGAATTTCTCACTGTTACTGGTTTGGCAGAAGTATTCCGTTCTCGAAAAATCACAAATTTAGTTGATTATGTGTTTGGCGTAGAAACAGGTTTGGATTCTAATGCACGCAAAAATCGTAGCGGTCATGTTATGGAGAATGTGGTAAAAGATATTTTCGAGAGCTACGACATAAAATTCCGTACAGAGGTCTATTCCAGTGAATGGGAAGCATTGACAAAAGCCTTAGGTGATGACGAAAAGCGCTTTGACTTCGTAATTGAAACTGCTCAGAAAGTTTTTCTTATTGAAGTAAACTTCTACTCCGGAGGTGGGTCTAAACTTAACGAAGTTGCCCGTGCTTATTCAGATATTGCACCAAAGATTAATGCCATAGAGGGATTTGAATTTGTTTGGATTACAGATGGTATTGGTTGGAACGTTGCAAAGAATAAATTGCAAGAGGCATTCAACATCATCCCAAGTATTTACAATCTGACATCAATTGAGGATTTTATTCAAAGAGTAAAATAACATGTCTATGGCTTCTACCCCCAATATGCAGACAAGAGGAAAAGTTCCCCTTGCGGAATTTCCTGTCAATGGTTCCTTTTATGTAGCTATCTACCAAGGTTCTTTGTCTGAGTTTGACGTTCTTATCAAATACCGGCAATTAGAAAATGGGAAATGGAGCAGAATAAGAACTCCGAAACACATTCATTGGGCTGTTGATTTATTGATTAAACAACATCTTGAAAATAATAAGACTGAAAAACTTATAGAACATCTCATTTCTGTGTGGGATAATAACATTCAACCTATCAAAAGCGAAGAAGACAGAGTACGAGTCCTCAATCATCAAGCATTATTAGATGAAGTAAATAAGGAAGCGTCCCACTATCCTGCTTTAGCCGAAAAAGGAGAATATAGTGTGAAGTTCTTACTGCTCCTTGCAAGATTACTCATGATTCAAGAAAAAACAAATTATGAAGGAGCATTCATGTTTAAGAATCTCTTAGTTCAATTAAAGAAACATAGGGATATATTTAAAATAGTATCTACAGCCACTCACAGATAAATGCCATTAACTGATAATATACATTCTGACTTCACTCTCCTTCATGGCGATTGCATGAAGTTAATCGGACAATTACCCGACAATTCTATAGACGCTATATTCGCTGACCCGCCCTACTTTTTGAGTAATGGCGGTATCAGTGTGCAGAGTGGCAAACAAGTCTGTGTGGATAAAGGCGATTGGGATAAAGGAGGAACACCCGAACATATTTATCAATTCAACAAACAATGGCTCTCTGAGTGCCGACCTAAACTTAAAGATAACGGCACTATTTGGGTGTCGGGTACGTATCACAATATCTTTGTCGTACAACGTTGTCTTCAGGAATTGGGTTTCAAAATTCTAAACGTCATAACTTGGCAAAAGTCAGATCCACCTCCCAATCTCTCATGCCGATACTTTAATTTCTCCACCGAATTAATTATTTGGGCACGTAAGCACGAGAAAAAAACACACAAGTTTAACTATGAAACCATGAAACAACTCAATGGAGGCAGTCAAATGACCGACGTGTGGAAAATTCCTGCAGTAGGCATTTGGGAAAAGACTTGTGGAAAACACCCCACTCAAAAACCTCTCCGCTTACTTTACCGCATTGTGTTGGCTTCAACTAATGAAGGAGATACAATCCTTGACCCATTTGCCGGAAGTTCTACAACGGGAATTGCTGCAAACCTACTTGGAAGAAAGTTCATCGGGTTCGAGCAGGATAAGAATTTCATTGAATTGAGCAAACGTCGTCGTTGCTTGTTAGATAATGCAACAGAAGCACAAAAGTTGCTTAAGAAAATGCGCGAAACATCCGAAGAAACCACAGTGCTTGTTAATCACGCACGACCACGAGACTATCAGCTAATGTTGGAAAAAGGTTTGTGCTACCTACGTGCTGGTGATAGCAAAGGGTCTTTACTTGTCAAAAAAGGATTTGAGCGCTTAGGATTTGTATTACTCCACACAAACGGAATGAATCCACAACTTTTCAAACTCTCCAAACCTGGTTTCCAAATCTGGACGGCAGAAAATTTGCAAGCTTTGGGTTTCAGTGCCGAACATGCCCCCTATTATGCCGTGCTACGCTTTGATGCAAGTCAGGCTGTGCCATACGACCAAGACGTCCCGTTACATCAACGAGCATATACCAATGTTGCAAAAATCTTACCCTATAGCGATTTCATAGGGATAAAATAAAACGTTTCAACTTACAATAATAGTTGTGTCTATATAGGAAAACAAAACTCCCTTTAGTTAATTGTTATATGACAAACAAGTAATGCACCTTCTACTATTTCACTACAAAAAAACACTACCTATTATCCTGCTCCGAGTTTGAGGTTAAAAACGAAAAAATAGTATATCTTTTTGTTTTCTTTATAACTCTTTTTGGGGTATTAAAGTAGTGGGGATAAATAACAACGAGACGGATAATTTTAAAGTTGTCCGTCTCGTTGGTTTATGGTATTTATTACGGATTACCCGCATCTTCCTTATACCCCTTCAGCAATGTTATCGTTTTGCGAATCTCATATTTGCGTCCGTCTGCGCCTTGGGCGTCAATCTTTAGGAAGTAGGCACCATCGGGGGCGTAACTGCCACCCATACGTCCGTCCCAACCGCCATCAAGGTCGGTCCATTCGTAAACCTTCTTACCCCAGCGGGTGAAAACTGCCGCCTTGAAGGAAACGATACTGCGATAACCTTCCTTAACCTTCAATACGTCGTTCATACCATCCCCATTCGGCGAAAAGGCATTGGGTACCTCCAATTTAGATTCCGTAATGGTGACGGAGAAAGGCGTGTCCATCGCAAAGTCTAAGGTATCGGTGCCCTGAATAAAGGTGGTGCGGAGTTCGATAAAGAACGTGCCCGTCTGGAGAAACTCATAGTCGATTTCCTCTGCGTAGCGCTTGACCATGGGTTCGGTTTCGCCCGCCTTGGTTAAGGTCCATTCAAACACGGGTTGGTAATCGCCCACATCCTTAGCGTTAGCACGGAAAAAGGCTTTCAAGGGCGCATCACCGTCATACTCTGTCACCTCCTCTTCTGCGCCATCTTCGTTAATGATGTGCATAGTGGGGGAAACAGATGGGTAAGTCTGCGCAAAAAGAAGGCAGGGGAGGAGGGAGAAGAGAAGGGTAAGGAATTTCATGTTGGAAATGAGAAAGGAGAAATGAGAAAGGATAAATTGGTAAAGGGGAAAGACCTTGCGGAATGAATTGCTTGTGGCTGACCGTTTCCCGTTAACCAT
>CALCUV010000140.1 GCA_937906765.1 uncultured Prevotella sp. | reverse complement strand
GTGCTACGGCCGGCATTCTTTACAATATCTGCTTCTGCTTGGTGAAGCTTAGCGTTCAACACCTGGTGAGGAATGTCACGCATGCGGAGCATACGACTGAGGAGTTCGGAGATTTCCACGCTTGTCGTACCAACGAGGGTGGGGCGACCGGCATTGCGCTCCTTGATAATCTCTTCGATTACGGCAGCATACTTTTCGCGGTTCGTTTTATAGACACGGTCGTTCTGGTCATTACGATTGTTTGCGGGACCATTGAGATCCTTCCACTGCATATTGGTGGGGATTTCCACGACGTCAAGTTTGTAGATGTTCCAAAGTTCACCTGCTTCCGTGCTCGCCGTACCTGTCATCCCTGAAATCTTATGGTACATGCGGAAATAGTTCTGCAAGGTAATCGTAGCGAAGGTCTGTGTAGCGGCTTCCACTTTTACGTGTTCCTTAGCTTCTACGGCTTGGTGGAGACCGTCACTCCAGCGGCGACCTTCCATAATACGTCCCGTCTGTTCGTCAACGATTTTCACCTGACCGTCCATTACGACGTAGTCCACGTTAAGGTCGAACATTGAATACGCTTTCAAGAGTTGCTGAATGGTGTGAATACGCTCACTCTTTACGGCATAGTCGGCATAAAGTGCGTCTTCGCGCTCAATGCGTTCTTCATCGGGAAGACCCAATGCCTTAAGTGCAGAGATTTCTGCCGTAATGTCGGGAAGGACAAAGAGCGTTTCATCACCCACTTGCTGTGCCAACCAAGCAGTACCCTTATCCGTGAGGTCGCAAGAGTGCATCTTTTCATCCGCCACGAAATAGAGGGGAGCAACTGCCTCAGGCATGCGCTTATTATTATTCTCCATGTAAATCTCTTCCGTACGGAGCATACCCGTCTTCACTCCAGGTTCAGAGAGGAACTTGATGAGGGGTTTGTTCTTGGGAAGCGCCTTATGAGAACGGAAAAGCTGGAGGAAACCGTGCTCACGCTGTTCCTTATTATCCGAATCCACGAGTTTCTTCGCCTCAGTGAGGAGTTGCGTAGCCAGTTGCTTCTGAACAGTTACGAGTTTTTCCACAAGGGGTTGGTATTGCTCAAACAACTGTACGTCACCCTTGGGCACAGGTCCCGAAATGATGAGCGGCGTACGGGCATCGTCGATAAGCACAGAGTCAGCTTCATCGACAATAGCGAAATTGTGCATGCGCTGAACGAGATCCTTGGGACTCATTGCCATATTGTCGCGCAAGTAGTCGAAACCGAATTCGTTGTTTGTACCATACGTGATGTCGGCTTGGTAAGCACGACGGCGCGCTTCGGAATTGGGTTGGTGCTTATCGATACAGTCCACCGAAAGTTCGTGGAACAAGTAAAGGGGAGCGTTCCAGCGAGCGTCACGTTTTGCCAAATAGTCGTTGACCGTTACGACATGCACACCGTTACCCGTAAGTGCGTTCAAATAGATAGGCAAGGTAGATGTAAGCGTCTTACCTTCACCCGTAGCCATTTCAGCAATTTTTCCCTGATGGATTGCTACGCCACCAAACAACTGGCAAGGATAGGGGTCCATGTTCCAGTCGCTTTCTTCAAAGTCATCATCGTAGAGCGCTTTGTCACCGTCAATCTGCACTACGTCAGGATACATCACCGCCATCTCACGGTCAAAGTCTGTAGCAGTAAGCACAGTGTCAAAACGTCCTGTACTTTCCTTAAAACGTCGGCAAGTAGATTTTACGATAGCAAAGGCAGTGGGGAGCACTTCGTTAAGTTTTTCTTCGTAGCGCTCCAAAATTTCCTTTTCAAGTTTGTCAATTTTCTTGAAAATAAACTCACGCTCTTCAATGGGAGTTTCTTCAGTCTTTGCCTTAAGCACTTCGATTTCTTTGCGAAGTTCATCGCCTGAAGATTGTACGATTTTTTTCAGTTCGCGAGTCTTAGCGCGGAGGTCATCATTAGAGAGCGCATCGATGTCAGGATAAATGCGGAGAATTTCATCGACAATGGGCTTAATCGCCTTAATGTCGCGTTGAGATTTAGTACCAAAGAGTTTGGTGAGGAATTTAAATATGTCCATAATAGTTTTTGATTTTCTTATGAGTAGTGCTTGTTCAGAATGGGTGTCACTGTCCTTTTATTGCAAGGGCAATGGGGCATTGCTACAAGCATTCGGGGCACGAATGCGCATCACCTTCGAGAGCGTAGGAGCGATAAAGTCGATGGTGACAGGCGTTTCGATTTTTGCCGCAGTAATGGAGTGACCATAGAAAATGATGGGGAAGGGAATGTAAGATTCTCTCACCAGTTGGTTTTCCTTTGTATCGGCATTAACATACCTCCATCCGGGCGCAATTTCCAGGAAGATGTCTCCCGAAGTCATGGCGTTGTAACCACCACGGATTCTGCTGATGCCGGGAGTCCAAGCGCCTTGAAGCAGGCGTTGAGAAGTATAAACATCCTTTACTCCAGAGAATTGCAGGAGTAGGTCTTGCGCACGTTCCAGAAGTTCTGTCAAACTTATTTGGCGCTCTTCAATGAGTTTGTGGTTAAGATAGAACTGCGTTCCGTGAGTTGCTTCAACATATTGCCCAGGTCCGTAGATGGCAGCCAGATAAATGTTGAGCATGCTGGCAGTGCGCACCACGTCAAAGTTACCTGTGGGAATGCGATAGGTAGAAAGGTCTGCGCTTTCCTCATCTACATAACCCGAAGAGGTAAGAACGAACAGCGCTTTGTCTATGCCCACCTTTTCTTCAACGATTCTGAGCAAATCAGCCACTGCATGGTCAAGGCGCACGTAGATGTCTTGCAATTCAATGGGAGCTACGGATGCCGTCTGGTGGCGGAAGTTTCCGGCATAGAAGGTTACGGAGAGGTAATCCGTAATGTCATCGCGCCCAACCATAGTGTTGACCAAGCAAGAGGTGGCGAGTGACGCCACTTCCTCGTTCACGAGGCCGCTGGTCTTAAAGTCCACGTAGGCGGTTTCTTTCTTGAATTTGTGAGAGAAGGGTTCTTTGATGCCACCCGAAAGGAAATAACTGAAATTGCCCGTCAAGGAATTTACAGGTTCCCAAGTGGTGGATTTAACCTTCTCTTCGAGGTTGTGGAATTGGTTATGCACGTTCACCCATGCCGGTAAACCGCCGTAGTAAGAGGAACTTACCCAATTCCCTGTGTTGTTGTCCAACCAAAGTGCGCTGTTTGCCGCATGACCTGCCGAGAAGATGGCCGCCTCACGGAAAGGGGCGATGGCATAAACAAGTGCCTTGCCTTCAGATGCCACTTTGAGTTCATCGCCTATCGTTGTAACGCCCAAATGCTTGGGAGAAGAAGCATCAGTTGTGCCTGCGCCCGTATAGTTTTTATCATCACAGCAAAACACAGGGCGAAGCGTCTTGCGGTCAATCCATTGCTTGCCCGTAATTCCGTGATTGCTGGGCGTGGTTCCCGTGGCAAGCGATGCCGATGCCGATGCCAAATCAGGATTAGCGAGTGGATATTCCGCTTGTGAATAGACGCGACCTTCGTGAAGCAGTTTCTTGAAACCATCCTCGCTATAGAGGGGCATGAATGCCTCTAAATAGTCAGAACGCAACTGATCAACAAGAATGTTGACCACTACGCGAGGCACACCATTCGCTTTCTTCTCTCCTTGTGCCGACGAAAGGGTAGAAACCGCCAGCAACAGGGAAAGCAGCAAGGTGGCGCGATGCATATTTGAGGAAGTTATTGTCATTTAAAATGTTTTAAAGTGTCGAGGTGAAGCGTTGGGGAGGGACTGAGCGTCTTGCTCATTCTCGGGTGCTTAGGATTTTCTAGAAATTGCCACCTTTCCCAAATTTAATACCGCCAAGATGGTCACAATTAACCAAACTTCGGGCACGACATCTTGTGCATGCAGCATGCCAATACCGAAAGCGTAAGCGGCAAGCAATGTGAGTTGCACATAGGGATAGTAATTGCGGTGTCCTTTCCAGATGGTCCACCATTGGTAAGGGATGGCCAAGAGGGGAAGGGGATTTAAGAACAGCACGTTCCAGTTGTCGTCAACCGCTGGATGCTCAGAGAAGAAACAGAGCGTAAAGATGACGCATCCGCATAACCCTTGGATGAGAAGTAGGGGCGTTTCAAACGCTATAAAAGTTTTTTCCCATCCGCGATAACGTAACCACACGGCGAGAATGGAGAGCAGTAACAATGCTGAGAATATCACGCAGGGCGAAAGCGGATGTGGCGCAAACTGAGTGCTGTCGGGTGTCAAGAGGTTGGTCTTTCTCACCAGCGGGCGAGAGTTTCCAGCGCTGTCAGTTATCGTTGCCTGTTCCACAATCTTGGCAGCGTAAAGCGGCGCAAAGAGTTGACCACGCATACCTATCAGAGAGTCGGCATCCATTCCGAGCATGAGGTTTTGGCAAAGTTTATCCCATGGATTGGGTGTGGTATGTTCCTTCACCAAAGTGCGAAATGTCTTGTTGGCAGGGACTTCAGGAAAATTGACTTCCCCATCCACGGCCTTAACCACCATATCCACGGCACGCGTTACGCAATTATCCTCAAAGAAATTGTAACGATACACGCGATTTTCGGGTCGCGCGTTATCCTCCAGCAATCCTTGAAGGCGGCGACTCTCTTGGGGCGTGAGGTTTAACACCTGTTCGTCCATGCGTCGCCCATCCGAGGCATAAACATAATGGAAATAGGGGTAGGGCGCCACTCCCAGCATGTAATCCGTTTTTCCGAGCGCAAAGCGCAAAACGAAATTGTCGCTCTCAAAGTCGAACAGACCGTAGTTATAGACCCAATCCGTGCCATGTGTGAAATCCTGCACGCGCAATGCCGAATGACCGTAAAGTTCATACGTGAGGTCGCCCGGGTGACACGTTATCAAACTCACCACTACGGAGTCACGCTTCACGCTTTCCGCTATGCTTGTGGCGGGAAGTGTGAAGAGCATCAGGAGTGCTATGAAGAGTTTGTGTATACGGCGCATTATTCTGCAAAGGTACTGCTTTTTTATATATTATAGGGGCGCTGTGTCTCGCTTTTTTAAGATTCTGACCGCGGAAACTGCTATTTGCACGCCTCTGCTTCCAGAAGATTAGCAAAAAGCGTGCCAAATTGATTTTCAGATGCGTCTTATCCTTGACGTAAAAGGACTATGGAGGGAGAAAAAGGGGCATTCTGATGCCGTTCATTCTTCGTCTGAAAACAATGTCTATTTTACGCAAAACAAAGTCTCACTCTCGGTGCACAATGATACTAATTGTTTTTCGAGAGTGAGACTTTGTTTTGAGGGGTTATATGACGCTATTTAATGTCTTGCTTTTCAGTACGTTTGAAAGTGCTCTAAAGTGCTGTGTGAGAGGTTGCCGCCTGCTACATTCCGCTTGCCGCTTCCGCACAACGCTCTCCGTCAACCGCCGCACTGACAATGCCGCCCGCATAACCCGCACCTTCGCCACAAGGATAGAGTCCCTCAAGGCGGACATGGGCAAGGGTTTCACCATTTCGGGGTATGCGCACAGGGGCTGAGGTGCGCGTCTCGGTAGCAATGAGTTGCGCCTCGTTGGTTAGGAATCCGCGACTGCGCTGTCCGAAGGTCTGGAAACCCTCTGCCAAGCGGGTGGTGACAAACTTAGGCATCCAGAAATGCAAAGGGGATGCGATGAGTCCGGGGGAATAACTCGTAGCGGGCAAATCGGCAGAAAGTTTGCGGTTTACGAAATCGTGCATGCGCTGTGCGGGAGCCGTTTGTCGGCGGTTGCCTTGTATCCAGCAGGCACGCTCAAGCGCTTCTTGGAAATACATCATGCGCAATGGGTTTTCGGCAGCTGCGAAGTCCTTGTGCACACTCGCAAACGCTTCATCTTGAAAGGCCTCTTGCATAAACGGACGGAGTTCGCCGTCAAGGTCTTCCAAGCGGGTTTCTGCCACCATGCCGGAGTTGCTCCATGCCGTGTTGCGCGTCGAGGGACTCATGCCGTTGACCACAAGTTGCTCAGGGCCGCTCGCCGCAGGGACTACCACACCACCGGGGCACATGCAGAAACTATACACTCCGCGACCGCCACACTGGGCTACGTAACTATATTCCGCCGCTGGGAGATACTTCCCACGCCCT
>CALCUV010000139.1 GCA_937906765.1 uncultured Prevotella sp. | reverse complement strand
GCCGGTGTCACATAACCATTGAAGGCACGCACTGCAAGCATGATTATGTTGGTCAAGCCGGCAATGACGTCAACTTTGATCTGAAGTAAGCGTCATCCCCGTGCTCCGCTTTGCGGGTAAGGAAGTTATGGGCGAGCCTGCAACTTTCCAGGGCGAAAAGGTGATTGGCAACAATCAGGAAATCTCTTACCGTCTTGGTGGTAACTACGTAATGCGTGCCAGTTTCCCTTATGACGCTGACATGATCCAAAGCGAACTCTATCTTGCCTTTGATGCACGCAAGGGTAAGAAGACTTACAGCGTGCCCGACGTACTTGTGGCAAGAGGTGTGCTTTCTACTTCTGCGCTTCTCGGTCGTTGCGTAGCAGAATCTCAGGGTGCCGCTTCAGGCGATGCCTTCCAGTACATGACGAATCAGTCACAGAAGTCACAGATCAAGTATCTCATCAACCAGTCAAAGGTACGCCTCAGCGAACTCAGCACTCCTTCCATCCAGGAATTCGTAAATGTGCTCCGCGCTATCAAGGAAGACCAGCGCTCTTTCGCTCTCGACGGCATCGAAGTGGCTGCATACGCCTCACCTGACGGTAAGCAGACCATCAATGAGCGTCTTGCAAAGGCACGTCAGGCTTCATCTTCTGACTATATCAACCAGAAGCTTGAAGAACTCGAACTCGTTTCTCCCCTTGCTACTCGCTACACAGCAGAAGACTGGGAAGGTTTCCAGGAACTCGTTGCTGCGTCAAACATTCAGGATAAGGACATCATCCTTCGCGTACTCTCGATGTACGAAGACCCCGAAGAACGCGAACGTCAGATTAAGAACATCTCAGCTGCCTATACAGAACTCATTGATGAGATTCTTCCCGAACTCCGTCGCGCTCGCATCACATTAAACTACGTGCTCATCGGCCGCACTGACGATGAAATCCTCAAGCAACTTGAAGTGGACGCAACAAAGCTCAGTGTGGAAGAACTCCTTTACGTTGCAACATTCGACGAAACGGCAGGCAAGCAAAAGGATATCTATACAAAGACCGTGCAACTCTATCCCAACGACTACCGTGCGTATAACAACCTCGGTCTTGTGGAACAGTTGAGTGGCAATTTGGAAGCTGCAAAGCAGTGGTTCACTAAGGCGGCAACTATTAACAGCAATGCTCCCGAAGTAAACGCAAACCTTGCACTCTGTGCTCTTGCTGAAGGCAACTATGAGAATGCTGAGGCATATTTAGGCCGTGCTTCTGAAGCGGATAACTATAACGAACTCCTCGCTGCCCTTCAGGTGAGCAAGGGTAACTATGTTGCTGCTGCCACAAACGCAAAGAATGGCAAGAGCACTACTGCTGCCCTCGCACTTCTCTTGAACAAGGACTACGCTTCAGCACTCACTATCCTCAATGTGATGCCCTACAAGACTGCAATGTCTGACTATCTCAAGGCTGTGTGCTACGCACGTCAGAACCGCACAGATGCTGCAATCGCTGCGCTTGCTGTTGCTTTCCAAAAGGATGCTACGCTCAAGGAACGTGCTTTGAAGGACCTTGAATTCTCAAAGTTGGTAAACAAGAGCGCTTTCCAGAGCCTCTTCTAATAACAACGGTTGACCCCAACCGCTCATTTTGAACCTCATAAAAGGTGGAGACACGCCTCAGTGCGTCAGTCTCCACCTTTCTTCTGTTATAACCGTTCCTATAAGTAACTTAGGGCGTTTTCTTTGTAACTTAGGGCGCCGAGTTTGAGAGTTTGTTTTCCCTATGTCTAATTGAATTTTCAGCGTGACCTGGTTGTTACGAAAAATCATTCATTTTCACCGCCCTATGTTACAAGCACGAAAAAAGGTGTGGCAAACCAGCGTTGGCTTGACACACCTTATTTGTGTTGATATACCTAAATGTTGATTCCGATTGTCTGAAACGGTGGATTACTTCTTTAATCCGTTGTTCTGAATCAACCATTCTGCAATCTGAACGGCATTGAGGGCAGCGCCCTTCTTAATCTGGTCGCTCACTAACCAGAATGTGAGTCCGTTAGGGTTAGCAAGATCCTTGCGGATGCGACCTACGTAAACGGGTTCCTTACCTGCGAGGAAGAGAGGCATGGGGTATTCCTTCTTTTCGGGATTGTCCATGAGCACTAAGCCTTCGCCTTCTTCAATAGCCTTACGTGCTTGCTCAAGAGAGATAGGTTGTTCAGTTTCAATCCAAATGCTTTCTGAGTGAGCACGAAGTGCGGGAACGCGTACGCACATTGCTGACACTTCAATGTCGGAATGCATAATCTTCTTTGTCTCATTATACATCTTCATTTCCTCCTTGGTGTAACCATTTTCTGTGAAGACGTCAATCTGAGGGATAACGTTGTACGCCAATTGGTAAGCAAACTTCTCAACCTTCACAGGCTCGCCCGCCAACACCTGACGATACTGCTCATGAAGTTCATCCATAGCCGCCTGTCCTGCTCCCGAAGCCGCTTGATAACTTGAAACGTGAACACGCTTAATATGGCTGATATTTTCAAACGCCTGAAGCGCCACAACCATCATAATCGTAGTGCAGTTAGGGTTAGCGATGATACCACGAGGGCGATTGAGCGCATCAACAGCATTACATTCGGGCACAACAAGGGGTACGTCGGCATCCATACGGAAAGCCGAAGAATTGTCAATCATTACAGCGCCATAACGTGTAATATCTTCAGCATACTCCTTCGAAACGCCTGCGCCTGCAGAAGTAAATGCGATGTCCACATCCTTAAAGTCGTCACCGTGCTTGAGGAGTTGCACTTCGTATTCCTTACCACGGAACATATATTTAGTACCTGCGGAACGTGCTGAACCAAAGAGTACGAGTTCATCAATAGGAAATTCGCGTTCGGTCAATACGCGGAGAAATTCTTGACCTACGGCGCCGCTGGCACCAACAATTGCTACTTTCATTATGCTTTAAAATAGGAGATGAAACACACTTTTTAGTGCCTTTCACCTTAAGATTCATAAAAATTTGCAAGCAAATTTATAATTTTCTAACATATAGGGGGATATAAATAACAAAGTTTTTGTTCCTTTGCATAGAAAATCTGTTACAAGACAGTAGGTCTGCTTTGCAGAACTTACAACATGGACTTATTGAACGAAAGTTTTGCCTTTCATTCAGTAAGCCCACGAATCTTATTTTACTCCCTTACGCATGCCCCAAAGTCTTCCCATAACAGATCCCACATGGATCTTCTTCGTAGTGTTGAGCATCATCCTAATTGCCCCGATGTTGCTCGAGAAACTGCGTGTGCCCTCCATTGTTGGGATGATTATGGCCGGCATTCTGATTGGGCCTCACGGATTTCACGTTCTCGACCGCGACAGTAGTTTTGAATTGTTCGGCAAAGTGGGAATGTATTACATCATGTTCTTAGCCTCGCTGGAGATGAACGTTCAAGACGTTCAGAAGTCTAAAGTGAAAGCCATTACCTTAGGGTTGCTGAGTTTCATCATTCCAATCTCGGTGGGTTTTGCGGCTAACTATTCCCTGCTTCACTTTACGATTCCCGCTTGCATCTTGATGGGTGCGATGTATGCCTCTCACACACTCATCTCCTACCCCATTGTGATGCGCTACGGTCTCTCGCGCCACAACAGCGTTGGGATTGCCGTGGGCGGAACTATCATTGCCGACGTGCTCACACTCTTAGTCTTGGCCGTCGTAGGGGGTATGTTTAAAGAGGAAGCCACAGGGTGGTTCTGGGTACGCTTGGTGATAGAAGTGGTCCTCATTGGGTTGGCCATCATTTACACCTTCCCCATTATCTGTAAGTGGTTTTTCCGCCGCTATGACGAAAGCGTGGTGCAATATGTCTTTGTCTTGGCCCTTGTCTTCCTTGGCGCCGGACTCATGGAGATTGTCGGCATCGAAGGTATCCTTGGCGCCTTCCTCGTTGGGATTGTGCTCAACCGACAAATACCTCCCGCCTCCCCGTTAATGTCTCACATCGAGTTTATAGGCAATGCCATCTTCATACCTTACTTCCTGATTGGCGTAGGTATGCTTATCAACCTCGAAGCTCTCACCCGCCTTGACGCCTTAAAGATTTCGGCGGTCATGGTTGCCTGTGCGCTCACGACAAAGTGGCTTGCGGCCTATGCCACTCAAAAGATATTTGGCATGAACAGAGGCGAGCGCAATCTTATTTATGGTTTGACAAATTCTCGCGCTGCTGCAACGCTGGCTATCGTACTCGTAGGCTACGGCATCATTCTTCCCGACGGCAGTCGTTTACTTGACGAGAACGTTCTTAACGGCGCAATGATTCTTATCGTAGTCACCTGCGTTGTTTCATCGGTTGTAACTGACCGCACCTGCCGAGGATTGCTCCTTTCCGGTAAGGAAGCCGCGGAAGCAAAGGAAACCACGCGCGACAAGATTCTCATTGCCATCTCTAATCCTGACACTGTCGCACCGCTGATTAATGCCGCCCTCATGCTGCGCCTTTCGCGCACACAAACTCCCCTTGCGGCGCTTCACATTGTGCTTGACAATGACGAACAGAAGCGACAGGAGGGCCTCAAACACTTAGATTTTGCAGCGCGTATTGCTGCCGCGGCACACGTGAAGTTACAGACGCGCTCCCGTTGGTCAGTGAATATCGTCACAGGTATTTACTATACGATGATGGAGAGTGAGTGTACCGATCTTTTGATAGGTTTGCACGAGAAAACGCGACTCACGGAGGCTTACCTGGGGAAGATGACGGGCGACTTGATTTACTCCATCCACAAGCAGATAATGATTTACCGCGCTGCCATACCTATTAACACGGTAAACTGTATCCAACTCGTCGTACCGAGAAAGGCGGAGTTTGAACCCGGATTTAAGCGCTGGGCAGAGCGTGTGGCGCAACTTGCCACCCAAGTTTCGTGTCGCATTGAGGCATATAGCGGCAAGGGCACCTTAGCAAAGTTGCAGGAAGTGTGGGACGCGGGCAAGTATAAGATGCCCACGAAGTTGCATGAGTATCGCGACTGGCACGATTTCATTTCCGTGGCTAACAATACGGGGTCTGACGACATGGTAATCTTTATTGTGGGACGTAAGGGCACACTCTTGCGCCACAATTACATGGATAACCTTGAAGACCAAATCGAACGCTACTTCTCAATGCGCAGTTTGATGCTCATCTATCCCGAACAATTGTCCGAGAGTCGCGGACGCGTCGTTGACGTGCGCCACCCTTTCTGATATAATTACTGATGAAGCGGGAAAGAAAGGCAAACAGGCGAAATTCTATTACTTATCCTCGCGACAATTTGAGGAAGAAACGCCACAAAGTTACTAATTCTAACGTGTCATTCAGATTCCGAGTTACGCTTGTCCCATCTGCGTGGCGCAATGGCTCTATTTGAGCGCAAATAAAGGGAGGTTCCAACGCTGGAGCCTCCCTTCCTTTTCAGTATGTGCTTAATTATTGATTTCTTGTTCCATCCATTTCGTACTCCTTCTTAGTGAGAACTTCCGTGAAGAATGCCTACCTAACTTTTGATAGTCTTCGAAATGAAAATCTGACCTGTTATCACAGAGAAAAAGGCGAGTTATTGGAATCCATTGGGAGTAAGCGAGTAAAATAGTGCAGTTGCGATAGATTATATAGCATTTAGGAAATGGCAAATCAAAGGTTTTAGAGACAAAAACTGTGTATATACACAAAAATTGTCACTTAAACCACACTTATCTTATATCAAACCACTATCTTTGTAGACGAAAAGTGTGTATACACACAAAAATTGTCACTGTATGAGATTCAAAAGAGAACATTACATTAAGAAGTTGATAAGTAACAAGCATAATCATTTGATAAAGATTGTTACTGGATTGCGACGCGTAGGTAAATCATATCTATTATTCAATCTGTACAAACAATATCTCTTAGAGAATGACGTTGATGCCAGTCATATAATTGAATTACAGCTTGACTCATTTGCTCATCGGAAATACCGCAATGCAGAAACCTTATATGATTATGTAGAACATTTGACAAAACAAGATTCACAGATGTATTATGTGATGATTGACGAAATTCAGATGTTGGAGAGTTTTGTGGATGTGCTTAATGGTTTCCTGCATATTGAAAACCTTGATGTATATGTAACAGGAAGTAATGCAAAATTTCTTTCTTCAGACATTGTTACCGAGTTTAGAGGTCGAGGAGTTCAAATTCATCTTCAACCGCTCTCGTTTAAAGAAATAAAAGAAAATTCAAATGAAGAAGCCGCCTCATTGTGGCGAAACTACCTTTATTATGGAGGACTGCCGATGGTGGTTTTGGAGAAGGACAACGCGCGAAAAGCAGAAATACTTCAAGATTTACTTAAAGAGACATATTTGAGTGACATCGTCAACCGCAATAGTGTAAAAAATGACGCTGAGTTAGAAGAATTATTCAGCCTCTTAGCATCAAACATAGGAGCATTGACGAATCCCAACAAATTAGCGAACACTTTTGTCAGCGAGAAAAGGGTAAAAATTAGTCACAACACCATAAAAATTTATATAGACTATTTTATAGATTCTTTCCTCATTGAAAGAGCCGTACGCTATGATATTAAAGGAAAGAAATATATAGACACTCCTTATAAATATTATTTTTCCGACCTTGGCTTGCGTAATGCACTTCTAAATTTCCGACAAGTGGAACCAACTCACATTATGGAAAATATCATATATAACCATCTTATTGGTAAGGGTTATAAGGTAGATGTGGGGTGCGTTACTTTCTATCAAAAAGATGATGAAGGTAAAACTACCAGAACCTCACTTGAGGTTGATTTTGTTTGTAACAAAGGGAGTGAGAGGATATATATTCAATCTGCTTATTCGTTACCAGACGAAGATAAACAGAAGCAGGAACAACGCTCACTAACCCTAACAAACGACTCTTTTACAAAAATAATTATTACAACAGACAATATACCTACACACACACTTCCTAATGGCATTATAATGATGAACGTATTTGATTACCTGTTGACTTAGGCATTAAATATGCCTATTGAGGAAAATTAAACGGGAGGTTCCATCGCTGGAGCCTCCCGTTTTTTATGCTATATGCTTTTCAACAAGAAGGAAAAGAATTACTTATTGATTTCTTGCTTCCACTCGCCGTCAACATTAATCAAGTTGATGGTTTCGTTCTTCTTTGTGCCGTCACCATAAGTGATTTCATAAACCACCTTTGCAGTATTGCCGTCTTCAGCAATTTCTTCGCTTACCAATGTGTAAGATTCAATGCCACCTGACTGTTCATACATTTCGTCCACCTTCTTAGTGAGGAGTTCAAGGAAGAATTGCTTCTGCTGGTCAATCTCTTCTTGAGTTTCTCCCTTAAAATTGATGGTTTCTACAAAACCTTTGTAGTCCTTATCTTTGAGAAGTTCGATGCAATTAGCTGCTTCGTCTGCGGGTGTTGAACCACCGCATGACGCGAATGTGAAACTTGCCATCAAGCATACGATAGCGAACAAAAACTTTTTCATAATAAAAAGAATTTAGAGTTAATAAATATGTGAGTTAGTAACTAAAAATAGTCTGTAATTGCTGATTTTTGTGGATGTCGGCAGGCATAATGATGTCGGCGTGTAATCCGGGGATGCTTATCCGTGTCAGTCTCCCTTCGGAGAGGTTTATGCCCACGTGGGAGTAAAGAAGTTGTAGCAGTTCCGTACAATAAATCTCTACTGTGTCTTGACAATCGTAATTATGGTCAAACGCTACGCGCGTCTTTACTTTCTCCACGGCTCTTCGGCTTAACTCCCTTTTTTGCAACTCACTCAGCGGGAGGCGCATTACCTTTCCCCGTGTGGCATTCTCAGGAGCAAAAAATTCGCCAAGGGTTTCCATTCTGACAAGGTCTTCACCGCTCTGAGTGGGGTGACTTCCGGGAAGCGCATGGACTACCATTAGCGCGCTGTCATCTTGAACAATCATGCCGACATGGGAATAGTGTCCCTCGGGGTCATTGTAAAGCACCATTCGACTTGCCATGCTTTCGCCTCGTCGAAACACGATGTCACCCGCCTGAAACTGCTCCATGGGCAAGTCTATAGGCGCGGGTTGCGCATCACTTGAACACTGCACCATTCCGCACACAAACGCCAAAACTAAAGGAAGAATCAGACAGAAGCGCATCATGAGTTGCGGATTTTAACGGATATTTGGAATGTTCAATATTGCAAATGTAGGAATTAAAAACAAAGAATCAAGTGCATTTCATAAAAAATGTGAAAAAAGTCACTCAAAACCTGGTTTTACTTACAAATTAAAAGCGCTTAAAGGCCAAACGATAGTTAAATTTCTTCCAGCTGTAATGAGGATCATAATAGGTACTCACATCTCTTGAAGACTGGAGAAAAGCTCCGAGAAGATTGGTCCCAACTGTCCATTCGTAGTAATATTCTCGCACAAGTTCCTTTTTCTCTACCCATACAGGCATGACCTTTTTAGCAGCGGGAACATATTGATACTCTTGCACTTTTTTGAAACGGAAAGCGTAGGTCCAATATTGGGCTAAGAGACACATCCGTCCCATATATTTTCGATGGGTTGACGAAATTAAATCCAGCGGATAGAAATAAGTATGCCCCTCGTCAATAGATTTTTGATTGAGTTCCAATGTTGTTTCTCTGCATTTAGCAATCTTGTTCACATAGGCGACTACTTCTGCTACTCCTCCGAGAAACCACCCTTCGCCTAAGGATTGCGCCCAAGCAAATTCGGGGAAGAATTTGGCAACATCAATTCCCTTTTGCTGGCAATAGTTGATAACGTAGCGCTGATTTTCATCGCCTAAAGTTGAAGTAAGACTGTCAAGGGCGGGTCTGTAGAGGTCTTTCACCTCATCCTTTGTTAGTTGGGCTTCAAGCACAACGCCGATTTTGCCTTGCTGAAAGAAGCGGAGGCCATCGCGTTTCTTTTTGTCACCAGAGAATTTCTTTGTCACAAACTTCTCAGGGGTGTATTTCTTCTTGTCATAAAGGGCCAACGCAGGTCCAGCAAAAAGCCCGTGTTCGCCAGTGCTGTCAACAAGAACCACAATGGCGCTGTGGCCATCCACTGTTACATGTTGCCCCACCTCATACTTCTGCGCCTGCATGCCGAGAGAAAGGCAGCACATGAGGAATGTAGTCCATAAGATTTTAAAATGTGTGTTCATAGCTTCTTGAGATTAAAGGGGTTAGTAAATTTCTCGTCACGAAGTCTCTTTGCGGTTAGACAGAGACACTAAGTTTTTAAACAAAGACTCTAAGAGTTTTGACAAAGATTCTAATAGTTTTGACGAATACTCTATGTGTTTTGACAGAAGAACAAAAGAACATAAGACTTCTTTTTGTACTTATGTTCTTATGTCTAAAACATGCGACAGAGAAGCTTGGCGGTTAGACAGAAGAACAAAAGAACATAAGACTTCGACGTTATTCTTATGTTCTTATGTCAAAACCAAGCAACAAACTGTGGATTGGTCACGAGGTTAATAGTTACTGTAATTCCAACCTCTGCCTGCACAAGCGGGGCATTTCACCTCATGGTGGTGGATATAATCAAACTTTTGGCAAGTAGGGCACCACGTGTCAGGCTTTGAATAACTGTATTTCGGAGCGTACTCCTTACCATGACGCCCTGTGCCATGGCAGAGCGTACAGGTAACTTTCTTTAGCGTTGATGACTGAGAGGTGGTGGAATTAGTGGACCTGTTGGTAGTGTTCGTTTGACTCTGCGCCTGATTAGATGGTGGAACTTTACTCCAAACTCCAGCAGTGGTGTGAGTTGACCCCCAAAATGTGAGCGTAAGGCAATTAATGATGTCAAAGTTGTTGCTAACAACAATAAATTGCGCACCTCCAGTGCCTTCTTTAACATATTTCTTTCCGTAAAACCCATAAAGATTTACATAACCCTGACTGACATACTTTGTTTCACCGAAATAAACATAGTTGTCATAAATTTGGAAGTAAGCAGAACCCACTGGCGGGTTTTGCATCCACTGAGTGCCATCGAAGGATGTGCCTGTGTCGTAATAGACAGCACTGTGCAACAACTTTTGAGCAGAAGTAGCGCCACTCCATGAAAAAAGGAGCGCTACGAACAGAAAGATTCTTGACATTGTTTTCATTGTCGTAAGATTTTAAAGTGGATGATTACTATCTTGATTCGAGAACGGCGTCACACGCTGGTGTAAATGTTAAAACAGGCTAAAATTCAGATTACACCATACAACTGATAATGAGGGTAACAACTCTATTGTTTCTTTCTTAAACAAGAGTCTATCGTCTAAGTTTAACCTTTTCCTTCGTCATTGATTTAGCAAATATAAACACTTTAAAGAAATAAGGACTTTCATAGAATAAAAAAATGAACAGGAAGGCATAAACTATGATTATAATCTTATTTAGGCAAAACAATAAGTAATATTGTGGCAACAATTAGTAACTTTCGACGCGCAATAAGTAACTTCGTGACGCGGATTTGAATTACCCGAATCTCTCGCTCTATTTGGGGCGTTCCGAATAGGGGTAAAAAAAATAGAGGATAGCCACAGGGCTATCCTCTTATTTCATGTAGAGATAATACAGAGATTACTTTTCGGCTTCAGCAGCAACAATCTTCTTCTTACCAAATGTAAGGAATGCCACAGGAGCAGCAAAGAAGATAGAAGAGAGTGTACCGAAGATAACACCAAGAATCATTGCAAATGCAAATGAACGGATGCTATCACCGCCAAGGAAGAAGATGCAGAGGAGCACGATAAGCGTAGTTGCAGAAGTTACAATTGTACGCGTGAGAGTGCTGCTCAATGAATCGTTGAAGAGGCGTGAAGTTTCGCGCTTGGGATAGAGTCCGAGGTATTCGCGAACACGGTCGAACACAACCACCTTGTCGTTGATAGAGTAACCGATAGCCGTAAGAATAGCACCGATGAAAGTTTGGTCAACTTCGAGAGAGAAGGGAACCCAACCCCAACAGAGAGAATACATACCGATAATGAGGAGTGTATCTACGGTGAGCGCTGCCACAGAACCGATAGAGAAAGCTACGTTACGGAAACGGATAAGAATATAGAAGAAGATGGCGCAAAGCGCTAAGATTACGCTTGTAACAGCTGACTCTGCCATTTCAGCAGCTACCGAAGGACCTACCTTCTGTGCTGAGATGATTGAACCACCTGCGCGATTTTCGCGATCCTTAAACGTGTCGTAGTCAGCCTGTACGAGTTCAGCTTCGTGAAGTGCGTCATAGATAGTCTTTTCTACCTGTGCGTCTGCGTCTTCTGCATCAGAGTTGATAAGATAGTTCGTAGTTACACGCACTGCCTTATTATCTGTAGTTACGATTGAGATAGCGCTTACAGTAGCATTGGGATCTTCTGCCTTAATCTTCGAAGCAACAGCAGTGCTTACCTGTTCGGGAGTAATATCCTTCTGTTCGAGTTCGATAACGAAGTTATAACCACCCGTAAAGTCGATACCCTTAGAAAGACCACGCAAACCGAGAGATGCAAGGCACACTGCGATTGCTACACCAAAGATAACGAATGCAACCTTTGACTTTTCGATGAACTTCACGTGGAGATTTGCGAGGAAGTTTCTTGAAAGCTTCGTAGAGAAAGTGAGGTTCAACCACTTGTCACGAGCATGGAAGTGTTCGTAAGTCATGCGAGTGAGCCATACTGCTGTAAAGAAGCTAGCGCAAATACCTATACCGAGCGTGAGTGCGAAACCGCGGATAGCACCTGTACCAAAGTTGTAAAGGATAATCGCAGTGATGATTGAGGTAAGGTTAGAGTCGAAAATTGCAGAGAATGCATTGCTATAACCTTGGGCAAGCGCTTCCTTAATCTTCTTACCTGCGCGAAGTTCTTCCTTAGTACGTTCGTAAATCAACACATTAGCATCCACAGCCATACCGAGTGACAACACCATACCGGCAATACCAGACATAGTCAAAGCAGCCTGGAATGAAGT
>CALCUV010000138.1 GCA_937906765.1 uncultured Prevotella sp. | reverse complement strand
ACAGACGTATCCATGGCCGTAGCAAAGGCCGCAATGGAAAGCGGAGTTGCGCGCAAACCTATCACCGATTGGAGAGCATATCGCCAACAACTTCGCGAACTTATGGGACAGGAAAGTAAGCTCACGCAAAACCTATACGATACTGCTCGTCTTGATCCCAAGCGCGTAGTTTTCGCAGAAGGCACTCACCCCAAAATGCTCGAAGCTGCCGTAAAGGCAAAGGAAGAAGGCATCTGTAAACCTATCCTCCTTGGTAACGACGTACAGATTCGCCAGATTGCGGCAGAAATGGACCTCAGTCTCGACGGCATTGAAATCCTCAACCTACGCGATGAAGCTAAGGCGGCCCCCATGCGTATGCGTTACGCCGAAGTTTTAGCTAAGCGCAAGCAACGTGCGGGTTACACCGTTCAAGAAGCCATTGATAAGATGTACGAACGCAACTATTTCGGCATGATGATGGTTGAGATGGGCGATGCTGACGCATTTATCACTGGTCTTTACACGAAGTATTCAAATACGATCAAGGTGGCACACGAAGTTATCGGCGTTCAACAAGGTTTCAACCACTTCGGTGCGATGCATATCGTCAACTCTAAGAAGGGGGTATTCTTCATTGCTGACACACTCATCAACCGTCACCCCAACGAAGACTCCCTTTACGACATAGCCAAACTCTCGGCTAAAACAGTGCGATTCTTCAACCGTACACCCGTTATGGCAATGGTGTCTTACTCAAACTTTGGTACTGACAACGTAGGCTCACCAACCATAGTTCACAAGGTTGTTGACCGCATGCAGACAGACTTCCCCGAACTCGCCATTGACGGTGAAATGCAAGTAAACTTTGCCTTCAACCGCGAACTTCGCGATGAAAAATATCCCTTCACACGCCTCCGCGGCCTTGACGTCAACACCCTCATCTTCCCCAACCTCACCTCTGCAAACAGTAGTTATAAGATGATTAAGGGTATGTCCGACGATTGTGAAGTCATCGGCCCCATCCAAATGGGACTTAACAAACCCATCCACTTCACCGACTTCGAAAGTTCCGTTCGCGACATCGTCAACATCACCGCCGTAGCCGTAATCGATGCTATCGTATTGGAAAAGAAGTGGCAGTAAAAATTCCCGCATTTATAATTATACGAATTCGAGCGTGTGTCGCGGCACATGCTCGAATTGTTTTATATATTTCACCTTAGGTTAACGCCCTCTAACTCAGAATAAAGCAGACATTAGGCGTGATGTCATGGAACTATATCTTGCGATAATGGTACTCTGAAAGAACTAAATAAAACTAACATTTTTACTTCACACAAAGGATGAATTTTCTTTAAGCAACATACTTGATTATCATCACATGATAGTTTCCAAAAATCAATCGTTACTTATTTTAAATTAACTCACTTATAATTCAAACTAACTCACTTTTACTTTAAATTAAGTTACTTATAATTTTCACAATAATAAGTACAAGTTTTTCATATATTTTCTTTAGCAATCCTTTGTAAAGAAACAAACATTTATACCTCTTACATCATAGTTATAAAGAGTTCTTTTCCAATTGGATTCTAAATTACAATATTAGAAGTTATAATTCTTCTCACTTTACGCATAACCTATAGTAGTGATAATACACGAAAACCATTATGAATTGCATATAAAAAACAATTAATACCATTTCAGGAAATCCTCGCATATTTACGATTGCTCAACAATTTTAGAGAATTTCACCACCTTACTTTTTTTCTACAAACTTCTCACAAATCAAAAAAAAAGCGTATCTTTGCTAATTGGAAGATTTCAACTTTACGAAGTAATGGAAGAAACATCTGCATTCTCGCTACTCACACAAATTAATACACCAGAAGACCTGCGTAAACTTAAAGTAGAGCAACTACCATTGCTTTGCCAGGAATTGCGTCAATACATTTGGAATGTGTTGGCTCAGAATCCTGGGCACCTAGCATCAAGTCTTGGAGTGATTGAACTGACCGTAGCGCTTCATTATGTGTATAAGACTCCCTACGACCGACTGGTGTGGGACGTAGGTCATCAAGCATACGGGCATAAAATATTGACTGGACGTCGCGACAACTTCCACACCAATCGCAAATTGGGTGGTATAAAACCCTTCCCTTCTCCTCAAGAAAGCGATTATGACACTTTTGCATGTGGGCATGCGTCAAATTCAATTTCTGCTGCACTTGGTATGGCCACAGCTGCATTACAAAATGGAGCAACAGACCAAAGAGTGGTAGCAATAATCGGAGATGGAGCCATGAGCGGAGGGTTGGCATATGAGGGTCTCAACAATGCTTCAAACACGCCCAATAATATGCTCATCGTTCTGAATGACAACAACATGAGTATTGACCGCGCCGTAGGCGGTATGACCAACTACTTGATGCAACTTCAGACAAGCAACCTTTACAACAGACTCAGATACAAGTTTGCACGCAAGATGACGCAATGGGGGTGGATGAACGAAAACAACCGTCGCTCCATCCTTAGATTCAACAACTCCATTAAAGCGCTACTCACCAATCAACAAAATGTGTTTGAGGGTATGAACATTCGCTACATCGGTCCTGTTAATGGACATGACGTAGTAGACTTAGTGCGCATACTGAACGAAATTAAGGACATGAAAGGTCCGAAGTTGCTTCACTTGCACACCATCAAGGGCAAGGGATTTAAGCAGGCGGAGGAAAACCCCACTATCTGGCATGCTCCAGGACTTTTTGACGCCGACAACGGACAACGAACAACGGACAACGGCGGGTTGCGCCCCCCACGTTTCCAAGACGTATTTGGTGACACTTTGTTAGAACTTGCCAAGCAAAATGACAAGATCGTAGGCATTACGCCCGCCATGCCTACGGGTTGCTCAATGAACACCATGATGAAAGCCATGCCCGAGCGCACGTTTGACGTAGGTATTGCCGAAGGGCATGCGGTGACCTTCTCAGCAGGGATGGCAAAGGAGGGAAGAATGCCCTTCTGTAACATCTATTCCTCGTTTGCTCAGCGAGCGTATGACAACATTATTCATGATGCGGCATTGCTAAATTTGAATATGTGCATCTGTCTTGACCGAGCTGGATTGGTTGGTGAAGACGGCCCCACACATCATGGTACTTTTGACTTAGCTTCACTCCGCGCCATTCCTAACCTCACCATTGCTTCCCCCTATGACGAATGCGAGTTGCGCCGACTCATGTTTACGGCACAACTACCCGACATGGGAACCTTCGTCATCCGCTATCCCAGAGGGAACGGCAGACTTGTGGATTGGAAATGTCCATTAGAAGCCGTTGAGGTGGGCACTGGTCGCAAATTGAAAGAAGGTAAAAATTTAGCAATCATAACTCTTGGTCCAATAGGCAATATTGCAAGTGACGCTATATCTGAATATGAAGGCGAACACACTGATTGCAAGATTGCGCATTACGATCTGCGCTTCCTAAAGCCATTAGATGAAAAGATGCTTCACGCAATAGCGCAAAATTATGAGAAGATTATCACCCTTGAAGACGGATGTTTAAAGGGTGGTATGGGAAGCAGTCTTCTTGAATTTTTTGCTGACAACGGATATACCCCAAAGGTCATTCGTCTTGGTATTCCTGATAAATTTATTGAGCACGGAAGTGTGCCCGAACTTTATGATATTTGTGGCATTGATAAACAACACGTATTAAATGCCATTGACAAGATGATTTAGGTTGCTGATTATAAGGTCATTTTGCATTATGGTTGTTACAATCTTGCAAATTGGGAGACAATCCTGAACCTTATAACCTAAAACCTCACAACCTTACCCTTATGAAAATCATCATTGCTGGTGCAGGTGCTGTTGGCACACACCTTGCCCGACTTCTTGCTCGTGAAAAACACGAAATAACACTCCTTGATGAGTCATCTGCAAAGTTAGATGGGTTGATGGGAAATATGGACATCATGACGATGGTGGCCTCTCCCACCTCAATCACCAACTTACGAGCCGCTGGGGCAGAAAACACCGATCTGTTCATAGGTGTTACTCCCGACGAAGCGCGTAACATGACGTCGTGCATGCTTGCTCATAAACTTGGGGCAAAGAAAACGGTAGCGCGTGTAGATAACAGCGAATATATAACTCCAGAGTTTCGTAGCTTCTTCAAGGATGCTGGCATCAACTCCATTGTATATCCCGAAATGCTCGCAGGAAAGGAAATTAGTCATGACCTTTCGCGTTCATGGGTGCGCCAATGGTGGGAGTTTGAGGATGGGAAATTGATACTATTGGGCATAAAGGTGCGTGAAAACTCTGCTATAGTCAACACACCGCTAAAAGATTTTAGCAAACCTGATGACCCTTACCATATTGTAGCGTTGAAGCATGGAACAGAAACACTAATTCCACGTGGTGACACTTGCATTACCCCCAATGACATTGTTTATTTCATGACAATGCCCGAACATCTTGACTTAATCAAAAATTTGGCAGGCAAAGATGGGTATAAGGAAATTAAACACGTCATGTTTCTTGGCGGGAGTTCAACGGCAATTCACACCATCAAGAATATGCCCCAAACAATGACCGCAAAGGTATTTGAAACAGACCCGAAGCGCGTTGAAGAATTGGCAGACATCTTTCTTGAAGCCATTGATGAAGGACAAGTAACTATCGTTCAGGCTGATGGTCGCGACATGAATCTTCTTGAAGAAGAAAATATTGCATACACACAAGCATTCGTAGCAACCACTGAAAACTCAGAAACCAACATTCTTGCCTGTCTTGCGGCGAAACGTATGGGAGTAAGGAAAACAGTTGCCATGGTGGAAAATTCCGACTATATCGGTATGGCAGAAAGTTTGGACATAGGTACAATTATTAATAAAAAAACCTTTGCCGCTAGTCATATCTACCAAATGATGTTGAAAGCAGACGTGGCGTCGCTCAAATCCCTCACTATTGCCAATGCTGATGTTGCAGAAATCAAGGTTGGAAAAAATAGTCGAGTAACTAGAAAACTCATTCGTGACTTGCGTTTCCCCTACAACACCACTCTTGGAGGATTTATTCGCAATGGAAAATGTCACCTGATTAATGGTAACACGCAACTTCAAGAGGGAGATG
>CALCUV010000137.1 GCA_937906765.1 uncultured Prevotella sp. | reverse complement strand
AGTTTCCCCAGAGGTAACCCAAAGCGAGCAGTAAAAGTCCCAATCCCATTAAAATAAGGGTGATTTGCTGCTTTGAAAGTTCCTTGTAGCGAATCACTTGTCCTGAAAGCGCTCCCAACATTGTGGTGGCGGCAAAGGTAAGTGTGCTCCACACCCACGTGTAAGAAGGATCGCCGCGGAAGCGTCCCAAGATGGTGGCATCAACAAGGTTGGCGAAGTTGCCCTCTTGCGTATAGTCGCCCACAAGCATCATGGGGATGGCATAGATAATGAGTAGGGCAAGCGTAGTCAGGACTTGCATGCGCACAGAAAGCGTTAGCAGGCAAATGGCTGCGATGCCGTAGCCAAAACCAATGGCTTGGAGCGTGTTGGTATAGAAAGTGAAGTGCTCCCAACTGAAGGTGAGCAAACCGCCTTGGACAACCATCCCCAAAAGAAAGAGCAAGATGACGCGCTTTAAGATTCTGCGCCAAATACCTGCACCTTTCACCTCCTTGCGTAAGGCAAAGGGCATTGACACTCCCGCCATGAACATAAAGAGTGGCATAACGAGGTCCCACATGCGGAGTCCGTCCCACGCGGCATGGTCAAAGTGGTAAGCCAATGTGCCAGTCCACTCGGCGTCAGAGACAGCGGCGAGTGAACTTATTACGGGACCCACGAAGAGCAAGAGGAAGAGGTCGAACCCACGGAGTATGTCAAGTGAGGCTAAGCGTTTCATTGAGGGAGGAGAGGGAGGTTAGGAGGGGAAAGCATGAATTTTAGCGCAGCGAAAATGTTGCTGCGTAGAGGGCAATGAGGACAGGAGGGACTTTTTTTTAGAATTCCCATTTCACAGCGAGGGTGGGGATGACGTAGCAACCATCGAAGAGGGCAAAGTTGTTTGACACTTCCACTTCAGTACCCACACTGAGGTTAAAGTCCTTGTCAGCCCACTTAAAGCGATTGAAATTCAACCATAATTGTGGTTCAGCAAGGAACACGAAATCGTGAGAATTGCCCGCGCTATCCACATGCTTCTCGCGCCAGAAGTCAGCAAATCCTGTGAATGAGAGTTTGCCGTCAAACATGTGGAGATACCACGTTGCGGTCAACTGAAAGTTGTGAGGATCTTCATTATCGCTGATGTACTTGTACATGGGCGTAAACGTCCATCCCTTACTGAAGTCCTTGGAGTTCCAACCATAGGTAGCACCAGCGAGGTAAGCGTCCTTGATATAATTGAGTCCGCCATTGTATTCCACGTGGAGCGAAACGGGTGCCTTCCAGAATTTCAACTCACGGGCAATTTCCCAATAAGCAGACTTCACCTCGTTGTCAGCATAGTCCATGTCCACAAAGAAAAAGGTGCTACCCCATTTGTCTGGGCGAAACATTTCAACTGTAGTAGTCAATTCGGGGCGCGTAGCATTTTCATCATAAAGTGCACGACCAAAGTCGTAATGGAGTTGCACGTTTTGAGCCACGGCTGTGAGTTGTACGAGTGCTACTGAAAGCACCAAGAGGATTCGTTTTAAATTCTTAGTCATAAGATAAAGGTTTAAAGAGGGGCGCCTCAGGCATGAGGGGAAACTATGAGGTTTCTCGGTTGCCTGTTTTTCAATGAATCGCGCAACATTGTTTGTTGCCAAAAACAAAGAGTAATATTGGCGCTCCAATTAAAGAAATAAGAACGTTTCTTTGAGGGTTTGTACCTCGTAATTCTACCTATGTTTTTTCAACGTTTGGAATGAACTTTCGCAACGCTTGAGGAGTCATCCCTTTGCGCCTTGCATAATCGTTGAACTGTTCCTCAGAAATCACTCCAACGTTGAAATATTTTGCTTCATGGTGCGCAAAAATAAGTCCCGAAACTGCAGCGTGAGGAATCATCATTCCATTTTCGGTAAGTTGAATTCCAAGGCGGTTAAAGTCAATAATCTTGTTGAGCAAGAAGTTGGCGCTCATGTCGGGAAGTGAGGGATAACCTACGGCAGGGCGAATGCCCACGAGCGGTTGGTCAAAGGGTTTCCCCCATTCGTGAAACAGCGCCTCGTGATGCACCCTCTTGGCGGCGGCTTCGGCAAGTCGGTCGGCAAGGGTTTGAAGCAATAGGCGTTGATATTCCGTCAGCACCTCCTCTAATTGAGGCGCGTGAGTCGCTGTGGCAAAGATGCCAAGGCGATTGCCAATGGGGTGGCGCCGAGAGGCAGGGGCTAAGTAGTCGGCAAGACAGCGGAAGACGTCGCTACCCTTATCCCCGCGTTGCTGACGCAGACAGGGGAGTCGCAAAGTCTCGCTTGTCAGGTAAATAAGGATGTCGTCGCCCTCGCTTGCTGCATCCACAATCTGGAAACCCGCCTTGACATGCGTGCCTTTCGCTTCCATTTCCTGTAGCGCCTCTTGGGCTTCCGCCCAGTTTGCATATTCAACATCTGTTCCGTCAGCTAAAAGTTTCACAGTTATTGAATCCGGTCTTATTCCATCTTGATTATTGTTATCTTCATTAATATCTTCTTGTTTACATCCTATAAAAAAAATAGTTAATAGAATAAAAATAAATAATAATCCTTTCAAATCTATGACGTAAGTATTTATTTGGGTCGTGGGTTTGGGAAAAGTATTGTATTACATTTGATAGATAAAAGACAAGCCGCCCATGCAGATAAAATCATATCTGAAAGTCATGACACAGATGAGTGGTACG
>CALCUV010000136.1 GCA_937906765.1 uncultured Prevotella sp. | reverse complement strand
TACGGCGACTGGTACGAGGCCGAGGGCGAAGAGCTGATCGCCCGGTGCTTCTGCCATGAGCTGGATCACCTGGACGGTATTATTTATACAGAAGTGATGGAGCGCTTCCCTAACCTTCAAGTGGTAGCCACTCAGCGTGCTCTGCAAATGATGCCCCTCTTCTTTGAAGGCGCAGATTTCTCCAACCGTAGCATTGCCGTGGGCGAAGGCGATACCCTCTCACTCGGCGCACACACCCTGCGCTTCTTCCTTGCACCTATGGTCCACTGGCCAGAGGTAATGGTGAGCCTTGAAGAGACGGAAGGCATCCTCTTTGCCGCCGACGCCTTCGGAAAATTCGGAGCGCTCTGCCACGAAGAGGATTGGGCATGCGAAGCTCGCCGTTACTACTTCAATATTTGCGGTAAATACGGTGTGCAAGTGCAAGCGTTGCTCAAGAAACTCGCTGGGGCGAACATCCAAACCATCTGCCCCCTCCACGGTCCCATTCTCACGGAAAATCTTGGCTACTACATCGGACTCTACGACACCTGGAGCAAATACGAACCCGAAACCGAGGGCGTATTCATCGCCTATGCCTCCATCCATGGCGGAACGGCAAAGGCAGCACACAAGCTCGCTGAAATCCTCCGCGAGAAGGGTGCGCCTAAAGTGAGTGTTGCCGACCTTAGTCGCGACGACATGGCAGAAGCCGTTGAAGACGCCTTCCGCATGAGCAAACTCATCGTCTGCGCCTCCTCTTACGACGCCGGACTCTTCCCTCCCATGCACGAATTCCTCCACAAACTCATCATCAAGAACTATCAGAATCGCCGCGTCGGCATTCTCGAAAACGGTTCTTGGGCACCCACCGCAGGAAAAGTCATGCGCAACATGCTCCTCGAGATGAAAAACCTCGACATCGTATCTCCCATGGTCACCATCCGCGCCCGTATGAAAGCAGAAGACCTTCCCGCCATGAAGGAATTGGCAGACGCTATACTCAAATAAAAAGTCTATTCAGACAATCCCAATTAAACGACCGAGAGAGGACGTGTCACAAACACGCACCTCTCTCGGTCGTTATTTTAATAGAAATAAGGGTTCTTATTTAAGACTTAAGACAAATTAAGTAAGGAAGGATTCGTCTTATTTAAGATTCATTTTTAAGGACGTTATTAGGAGGGGTAACTCGCTTACATTTAAGCGTAAACAAGATTGAATAATTAAAGAAGCAGTCCGTATCTACAAGCCTACAATCTATATATTGGCAAATCCTTACGAAGTCCCGAAAAACAAACCGTACGAGACTTGCCCATAAAATAATTTTCCAGTTCAGACTTATCTCCTATATTTTTCGTATATTTGCGTAATAAATCCCAATCATTAACAAATTAACCCATTTTGCCTATGAAGCATAGCGTATAATTGATACGCACACTTTAAACATATTGGAAAAGCGTTTTAGCTTTATTCTGTCTATCCGAAAGTTTGGCGACTAAAGAATCCGACAAGAGTAATAGCGAAAATGCTCACGCTGTATAGGCGTGGGCTTTTAGTTATTCTGTCGGATAGGTAACGCCAAACACCTTGGATAGAAGAATACACTAAAAGTTCCGCGCTTTTTTGTGTGCGTATGTCTCAAACTACAATTAGTTATTTCACGGAACATAATCTGTTTTTAAAAGAAAATAAATGACAAAATATATTTGTTATCAAAACTCATACTTTAAAACATTCGTAACAAGCAAAACTTTCTAAATATGAAATAATTATGTGGACATTTATATTTAGCATTATTATCATCATTATTGGTAAATTCATTTTTGATAGTTTTATACAATCTAAGAAAATGAAAGAACAAGGTGGCATGAGAAAAAAATATGCACAACTAATACAACTGATTCTAGATGCTGATCCTAGAGTAAAAATAATCCAAGAAACAAATACGTTCATAAATATAGGGATCTCAGGCGCTGCAGGCGCTCAATCTTTTTTACTTCAACAAACTTTTGGAACCTTAACAGTTCAAATCATAATTAAAAATAATCCACTTCTCGGTAATATGAAAATTGAACGTAGATTCCCTGAAAACATGGATCAAAAGATTATTATGGAGCAACTTTTAGATGCGCAAAAAGAAGAAATATTTAACAAAATAAACAGATACACACAATGAGTTTTTTGGGCATATTTAAAGGAGGATTCGCTTTCAACAGAATGGCAAAATCATATAAAGAAATTTTTGATTGCTTTCAGATGTATAACTTTTCACATGATATTCGTCATATACACAAAGCTACATGGATATATTACTATTGCATCTTAGGTTCATTAGAAAAATGGAATTGGAAACCATCCTCTAAAATTGCGATTCCTGATTATCATATGTTTGGGAGAATTCCAATTCATGATGTTAATATAATTGTAACAGAAAAAATAACAAGAATAACTAAAGAATTAATGACTAACGAAAGAACTATAATAGAAAATATCATGAAAGGCTATTACATAAAAGATGTCGAATCCCTCATTCACAAATCATTAAAAGAAAAGTTATTACCATAAATTATTATCCAATTATAGCAAAACTTCAGAACATATAAAGATTCGTGATTAGCATCAAGTTATATTACTCAGTTCCTTTGCATACAACACATCCCACACCGTGTATATTCTTTCACGCGAAGACGCAAAGTGCTCAAAGTTATCGGCACGTTTTTTTTGAGAAAAGTTTCGAAATACCCCTTATTTTTGCCGATACCAGCAAGTTTTGAGGTATAAATCCGGAAAATTCAACAAAAAACCGCCTGTTCCTCGCGAAAGGGACAGGCGGTTTTTTATTACATAGAAACCAACAGGGCATAATGAATGGTGTCGTCGAGGATACTTTTGCCCAGTTCCATATCAGATGTGGTGGAATTTTGGAGAGGAATGGTTTGCAAAGTATCTGTTTGCGGTAGGACTACAGCAAGGTTTTTCTCCGTAGGCGCAGAAAGATAGATGGGCACTTCGCGGTCGAGGAAGAGGGTGTCGCGAATGGTGGTAAAAATTGTGTCGCGCAGGATTTCCGTCTTGGGGAGTTGTGCAAGGGGTGCTGGAGTCTCGGGAGCGCGGAAGGGGGACGCTGAGCCTAAGAAGTATCCTACGCAGAGGGCGGCGGCAATGCCTGTCCACCAGATGAGAGGACGCCCAGTTTTTGATGTACTCACACGTGGCGGTGTGGGTACTTTCAACGTAGCATCGTGCTTGTCGCGCAATGCTTTCGCCGCTTGGGATATTTGATGTTCAAATTTATTCATAGTCGTGGAGTTGTTGTTTCAAATGATTGAGGAGTCGGTGAAGGCGCGACTTGACGGTGCCTTCAGGAATGCCAAGGATTTCAGAGACTTGCGCAATGCCGAGTTCTTCTTCAAAACGTAGGGCAAAAAGAGTGCGACTTTCTTGCGACAAAGTTTCTAAGACTTTTTCCAAAGTCTTTAACAATGTGGCGTTATCTAATTGCAGTTCGCAAGCATCGGTATATTCGTCTGTCATTGTGGCAAATTGCTCAGAACGATAGCGCTCTGCTTGCTCGGAATGCCGAAAGCGGGAGCGGCAAAGGTTGTAGGCTATCGTGTAAAGCCAAGGGCGAAAGGCGGAGGTGGGGTTGAAATGCTCCGCTGCCTGCCACACTTTCAGGAAGGTCTCTTGACAGGCATCCGCTGCCTCGTCTTCGTCATAGCGAAAGGCTCGCAGGAAGAAGCCCATCAACCTTCGGGCGTGGCGCGAGTAGAGTTCGTTAAACGCCTTCTCGTCCTGCCCAGTTCCCACCCGACTCATCAACTCCTCATCGGTCAATGCGGTCAGCGAGGTCTTACGGAAGAGGTGTATCATGGGCGAAAGTTTTCAAGATGTTGAAGGTAGCGTTGCTTGGTAGCCTCGTCCAACTGCGTATTCGTGATGGAGGCACGCAAGATAAGGTATAACTGCTGGGCACGCTTCTCATCGCCAGCCGCCTTAAACCGCTGAATGAATTTAGGCAGGAGGGTGGCATAATTGACCTGCAATTTTTCACTCCCCTTCCAGTAATTCTCCGTGCGGAAACGGGGTTCGGTGAGGTACTCCAAGTGGTACTTTTCAAAGGCACGCAGCGCCGCCGTTGCATTGTCGTAAGGCGTGGTGCTATACTTTAACAAAAGCCCCTCTTGATAGAGGTTATCGCAAAACTCCTTGATTTCCGTGTTTGAAGACGACTCTAAATTATAGGGCACTGAGGCATTCAAATAAATAGGTCTGTCCGTCCGCTCACTCAGATAGTGAATGAATTTGGAGAGTCGGAATTGCGATGCCTCAATTTCATAAGGCGGGATGCCAAGATGCTTACAGATACCGTCGCGATAGTTGGGGAGGAAAAGGAAGGAGCTTACCACGATAAACTTATCCTTGTGCAAGTTCATCGCTCGTTGCATCATGATTTTGGAAAAGAGGTCGAGGTCGCCCTGTCCGATATAAATGGCATTCGCGGGCATACCCTCCAACTGGTTGTAGTTATAGCGCAAGGCGAAATCGGGATAGTAACCACCCTCATACTGCCACTTCAGCATTTCATTGAATTGCGCTCCACGCTCCCCCTTGTCAAGGTCTGCCCCTGTGCGCCAGAGGTAACCCAAAAGACCATCCACCGTTTCAAGGTCCACATCATCGGGAATCATGGTGAGTGCGCGCTCCGCAAATACCGAATCGCTCGTCATGGAAATCCTGTAGCGGCAATAATTGTAGGTAAAAGTTTCAGGAATCGCCTGCTCCATGCGCGTCATGACAAAGTTTTCAGCAGGAGTATGCTCCTTCAGTCCATCAAACCAAAACTTCAGATAATTCTTTGCGTTAAACAGGTTGCGCCAAGCCTCTTCGGATTTAGGGTGTTTCTTAACTTCAAGTTCCCATGCTTCAGCCTGTTGAGCATACCAAGCAGAATCTTTTCCAGTAACAATAACAGCACGAACGGGTTCTGCCTTTTGCGCGAAGAGTGATAGAAACGTAGTCAGCATGAAACCAAGAGCAAAGGTAAATCTAAGTGTTTTCATTTGAATAATTATTTGAATCGTTTACAGTAAAAATAGAATATCAGATTGATGGCCATTCATTACTGCATACGCGCAACTCAAGAAAAAGTTCCAATTACAAAAGAAAAAATAATCATATCGAAGTTTACCCAGGAAATATAACCCCCGACCGACTCACTTGCCCTATCCTTAGAGAGTCCACAATTTAAAAGCGCGCAAGTAATTCATGACACCGAACGCATCTAAAAATACGCTTGAGTCAACAAAAGGTCACGCAAGTAACTACTATATTATTACCCCCAAATTTAAAACAAATCTTTTTCACCCTCAAATTATCTAGAACACAATTACCATAAAATAAAGGTCATAATCTCAAACTTTCCCCTTATACTTTCACAATCTATATACCATCTATTATATCTATATCTCCTATTAAATCTATATTTCCTATTAAATCTGTACACCCACAAAAATATTATCCCCTTAACTAAAATCAACAGATTCTACTGATTCATTAGTTCTTTATCCTGTACAGCTTATCTGTTGAATCTGTTTAATTAAATTTATTGCTATCCGGTAAACTCTGAAACGGCACAGTTTATGTATCCACACCCCCGATAAAATGGTGATGTGGATATTATTTTTGAAAAGTAAGCCCCCTTACTCA
>CALCUV010000135.1 GCA_937906765.1 uncultured Prevotella sp. | reverse complement strand
CAAGTTTGCGAAGTTTGAAGACCCAAAGATAACGTTTCGTAACGTCCTTTCGCCACTATTTGTGACTCACCCCGAAAGCCCTTAAGCTGACTGAGTTAGTGCAAAGGTAAGGAAAAAAATGTATAGAGACGTTACGAACTATAGAATTTTTGAAAATAAAAGCGTTATTCATTTTGTACAACATGTCAAAGAGCGTAGCAGGAGAAGTATCTCATTGCGGGGCAAATATACCACCGCGCGGAGAGGCGCTTCACTTTTTTTGATGTTTTGAACAAGCAACACCTGCGTATATTTCTGTATAACACAGAGATAGACGCAGGTGCTTTTTTCTGATTAAAGATGTTTATGAATGAAAGGTACAAGTGTAAACGTACAGGATATACCTTTGTTAAAGTCAAATTACCTTGTACGCGCCGCCACAAATCTCTTCAGTAAGAAGGTGAGGAAGTAGGGGAAAGTGTAGAACTTACCATTGAAACCTATGTTCTTGTATCCCAATTTGATACCGAATTTGACGTCGGGATACTTCTCTTCTTTCAGCAAATTGTTTAACGATGGAGTAGCGCTGTCGTTTGCTTTTACCTCTATGGGAATGAGCGAAGAGGCATCGCGAATGAAGAAATCCATTTCAAGAGATGGTTTGTCACTGCTGTAATAATAAAGGTGATAACCTTGTTTTACCAGCATATCGCCAACTATATTTTCATAAATAGCTCCTTTGTAGGTACCCAAATTCTTGTTTGCCCTCAAGTCTTCTTGCGCTTCTTCATCAAGCGATGCTATCAAGAGTCCTGTATCTTTGTAATATATTTTATAGAGTTTAGGGTCATAATTTCCTTTAAGCGGAAGTTCGGGATGATTCAAGCAATAACAGGTGTTTATAACACCAGCATCTGCCAACCATTCCACGCACCCTATATAATCTCTGTTTCTTGCATTCTTGCCTATTTTTGTAATTTGAAAACGCTTATTTTCCTTTGCCAGGAATACGGAGATGTGGTTATAAACAGCTTTTACCTTTGCTTTATCCAACCCCTCTACATATTTGGTAATATCCTCTTCATAATCCTTTAGAAGTTGTTGTTGAATGCGAAAAGTTCCGCTGAAATTCTTGTTCTGAATGTATGTGTTCACCACCTCGGGCATTCCCCCTATGGTAACATAATCTCGGAATAGTTCAAAAAGTATGTCCTGTTGCAGGTTAGAAAGAGGTTTAACCTCCAGCATGTGTTGGAATAAATCTTCTATAAAATCTTCTGTATAGCCTTTAGCCCAAAGAAATTCCTCGAAATCCATAGAATGCATTTCATAATCTTCTTTGTAACCCACACTATTAGATTCAATCTCTCTGTAGTTTATCCCCATCAATGAACCAGAACAGATTACGTCGTAGCGTCCATCAAGTTTGAAGAACTTTAATGCTGTAGCACAATTGGGACATGCTTGAAGTTCATCAAAAAAGAAAAGCGTTTTTCCAGGAAGGAATTTTAACTCAGGGTTGAGTAAAGAGATATTTTTAAGAATGACATCCACCTCAAACCCGTCATTAAAAATATTCCTGTACTTTGGTTGTTCCACAAAGTTAATCTGAACAACACATTCATAGTGCTGACTCGCAAACCATGCTATAGAATGCGTTTTTCCTATTTGGCGAGCACCCTTTATAATGAGTGGTTTTCTGTCAGGATTGTCCTTCCAATCCTTCAGAAAGGCATCAACCTTTCGTTTAAGCAACTTATCCATAATCTAAACCATTGATTATAAGTGCAAAGATAATTGTTTTTCACATAATCTGCTTTTAAAATCACTTATTTTTCACATAATCCGCACCAAAACAATTTCTATTTTCACATTTTCCTATTATTTTCAGAATTAAATTTCACATTTTCCCGATTTTCTGTATTAAAATTGCGAAAGTCCAAAGAAATAACAGGTAACCTTTGGCATTATTCCTGCAATTTTCTATCAACCCCAACCTCTAATCTATAGTTAGAGCATAGAAAACATTACTCCGCCCTGCAAGCAATAGACACTTGCAAGGCGGAGTTTTTGTTTTCTATTATTGTTGTCGAGTATAATTTATATACCCTTACTTGAAACTTATGCGTCCTTGAGGTTGACAATACTCCGCACCGATGACGTCGCCTAAATTTGTTTCAAGGTAGTGGCGCAGAACCTCAATGTCTGCTCCGTAATATTCCGCATCGGGAGTGACGCAACTCAGAATGCCCGAACCGCCTTGCTCAAGAATCAGATAGTCCAACGTAGCCACTTTATATTGTTGCGATTTATCAAGAGGTTGATACGTGTTACTTTGCTGGTCAAGCACTTCAACCTGCGAAACACGGCGCTCGCCTTCACCTACATGCGCAAACATTCCAGTTTCAGCGTCCTTTATGACAAGAGAGGGGAGTTCTGGATTCACCTGAAAGCGCAGACCACTGACTTGCATGAACGTACCCGATTCAGCAGGCAACGCAGAAACGGCATATTCTAACACATCAAGCAATTGCTCTCCCGTAAGTGTGCCCGTAGCAATCATATCTCCGAAGGGCATTACATTATAGAGGTCGTTAAACAAAATATCGCCACGCTTTATGTCAGCACGAATGCCCCCACCGTTAATGAGAGCGATGTCAGCTCCTGTAAATGCGCGTAAAGCATCGGTACAAAAATCACCAAGGTTGGATTCCTGCTTGCGTACAATACGCTTTCCGTCGGCATCATAAATAGTAAGGTCCACCTCACTACTTCCAATGACGAAATTACCCTCACCGCTTACCTCTTCCTTCAGTTGTTCCAAAAATTGCTGGCAATCACTATCAGCCGCAACTGCGCCATCTGAACAATTGATAAGGGATGATTCTAACGTACCATCGGTATTGATGGTCAACTGACCAATGTATTGAAAATTAGTTCCTGAAGAAGTGAGCAATATAGGGCGACCTTCCTTATTATTAACAAACTGCTCCTCAATTACATGATGATCGTGACCGTCGATAACAGCATCCAGGCCCGTAGTGTTACTGATGAGTTCCAGAGAATTTGGGTGTCCTCCCGTTTTAGGACTGTCGCCCAAATGCGCAAGCGCTACAACAAAGTCGGCACCCTCTTGACGGGCTTTATTGATGAAGTATTGGGCATTTTCATAAAAATTCTCACGCATAAAACTGTAAAGCGGATTGCCCTGTTCGTCACTCAAACTCGTTACAGTTCCGCTTGTCGTAGTCGTAAGACCCACATAAGCCACATCCACCTCCCCATAACGAATTATCTTATAAGCAGGGTAGGGATAAGTGCCTGTTTGCACATTCTTAAGATTGGCACAAACGACTGGAGCATCCAAACTTTCGGTAAGCGCAAACATCTGCTGCATGCCGTAATCCAGTTCATGATTACCTAAAGCAACAACGTCGTAACCTACATAATTCATCAACTCCACAATTTGCTCCCCTTTGGAAATAGCACCCACTAATCCGCCACTTGCAAAGTCTCCGCAAGACACCGTTGAGACATAATTCGTGCGTGACAAACATTCATTACGAGCCGTAACAAGCATTGGGTAACCATCTACTGCACAATGAACGTCGTTGTCAAACAAAACGACGATTGGCTGATTAGGCAAGTCAGGCAATCTACTCTCAACGTCATCGTCATTACACCCCCAAAGCATGAGGTTACAAATGGCAAAGAGCATGATGAATCTATATTCACGCTTCATGAAAAAATCCTTTATGTTCATAAGTCTATAACAATTATTTATCAGCAAATTTATGAGCAAAGCTATTACTTAAACTTCCTTACCCCACAATCTTCCCCTCTTTCCTGTACCACCCAATAAACCATACGAGGGCGATGATGGCGCAGGTGCCTCCGATGGCGTAGGAGATGGGTTGGGGGAGGGAGAGACCTTCGGGGGCGATGCAGATATAGGTGGAGCAGACCAAGGTCATGAGAAGGGCGGGGAGCAGAGCGATGTAGAAGTTTTTGCCGTGGCGCACCAAATAGACGGTGATTGCCCAAAGGGTGAAGACAGAGAGTGTTTGATTGCTCCATGCAAAGTAACGCCAGATAACCTTAAAGCCTTCCGCGTCGCTGAGGCTGTAAACGAGCACACCGATGGTGAGCAGGAACAGCGGAATACATATTAACAAGCGCTTGCGAATGGGCGTTTGGTCGATATGTAAGAAGTCTGCGGCAATCAATCTCGCAGAGCGCAGAGCGGTATCCCCACTCGTGATGGGCGCTGCCACAATGCCGAGAATCGCTAAGACGCCGCCCAACGTACCGAGCCACTCATTCGAAATGCGTGTTGCCACAGCCGCGCCTGAGAATGCCTTGCCCGTCTCGGCGTCTATCACACCGTTTTCATGGAAGAAGTAAGTGGCCGCCGCCGCCCAGATAAGCGCCACCGCACCTTCGGCTACCATCGCCCCGTAAAAGATGGGGCGGCAATGCTTTTCCGACTTCATGCAGCGCGCCATAAGGGGAGATTGTGTTGCGTGAAATCCGCTGATGGCGCCACAAGCAATGGAGATAAACATCATGGGGAAAATCGGACTTGCCTCGTACTTCGTGCCAAATCCATTCCACATTTCGGGCAGGTCGGGACTCTTGACATAAAGCATCACCAACACACCCACCGCCATAAACAACAGAGCGAAGGCAAAGAGGGGATAGACCTTGCCGATAATCTTATCCACGGGCATCAGCGTAGCGAGCACGTAATACAGGAAGATGACGATAATCCAGAAATAGGCATCCATCCAGTCGGGCGTCATACCTGCAATCAACTCTGCGGGACCGCTTACGAACACAGCGCCAACGAGTATCATCAGTATCATCGTAAAGATGGTCATAACCCTCTTTGTGCGCATTCCCAAATAGCGCCCAACGATTTCGGGCAGACTCTCTCCGCCGTTTCTGATAGACAAGGCGCCCGAGAAGAAGTCGTGCACCGCCCCGGCAAAGATAGTTCCGAACACAATCCAGAGATATGATGCCGTGCCAAACTGCGCACCCATAATTGCGCCAAAGATAGGACCGAGACCTGCAATGTTCAAGAACTGAATCATAAAGATTTTCCAGTTCGGCAGGGGGATATAATCCACCCCGTCTGCCTTCGTAATGGCAGGCGTCTGACGGTTGTCGGGACCGAAAACGCGGTTCACGTACGCGCCGTAAATCCAATATCCGAGTACGAGTACAACGAGTGCGATGGTGAAAGTTATCATGAGAGTGAGGAGTTAAGAGTGAGTAGTTAGGAGTTGGCTGCGTTGATGCTGAAGAGGAACTGTCAAGTGGAGGTCAGTAAAACCTCTTGGGAGAATTCTTATATAAGTCCTTAAAATAGGGTGGGGCGCTGGCGCTTCTGAACAAGTCGTAACAAACCCTCAAATTGTGCGCCTTATTTGGGTACTTAAGACGCATTGTTTCAGACTTTGTGCGCCCTAAAATAGGTAGTGTTTTCGAGATAAGTAAAGTGGCGCGAAACGACTATAGATTTTCGAACGAATATTCTACGTTTACGCTCTAAATTAAGCAACTCTTGAAACGCAACTTGCCAACAAAATTCGTGGATTTTAGGGAGATAAACAAGCATTTACGCCACATTTTCATCTTGCACACTGCTTTTAGCGGGCACTTGAGGGTGGGGAACATAAAGAATTATGTACCTTTGACGCGAGGAAACAATATTTTTCCGCAATTCTTTCACCTCCACTATGATTACGACAATGAAGAAACCCCTTCTCCTTTCGCTCTTCGCGCTACTCACTCTGACGGGCGCTGCTCAAGTAATAAATTCTTCTGACGTGCTGATTGGGGCATGGTCGGGCAAACTTAAGGTAGGTCCAACGGTACTCACTTTGGTGCTTCACATCAAACAGGGCGATGGCTTCCTGGAATGCTCGTTGGACAGTCCTGACCAAGGGGCAAAGGGTATCGGTCTGTTTAAAGAACACGTGACCGACGACTCCCTCGCGGTGAAGGCCACCCAACTGGGTGCCACATATCGCGCACGCATAGCGGACGGCAAAATGGTAGGCACCTTTTCGCAGATGGGCATGAACTTCCCGCTGACCTTAACAAAGGGAACCTACGAAGTGCGTCGGCCTCAGCATCCCGCAGCACCCTATCCTTACAGAACGGAAGAGGTTTCCTTCGTCAACGAAGCAGACCACGCCACATTGGCAGGCACCTTGACCTACCCCTTAGGTTTTGAGGCGGGAAAGAAAGTGCCTGTTGTCGTACTCGTTTCGGGAAGCGGCCTGCAGAATCGCGATGAAGAGATTTTTGACCACAAACCCTTCCTCGTCATTGCCGACTACTTGGCGCGCCACGGCATTGCCTCGCTCCGCTATGACGACCGCGCCTTCGGAAGTTCCACCGGGGGCGACCGCATCCACAATAAAACCACCACACTCGACTACAAGCGCGACGCACGTGCCGCAATTGATTTTCTCAAGTCGCGAAAGGAGTTTGGCAAGGTCGGCATTGCGGGCCACAGTGAGGGAGGTTGCATCGCCTTCATGCTGAGCAGTGAGGGCGCAGTGGATTTCGCCATCAGCATGGCGGGAACAGGTGTGAAGGGTGACTTGGTGCTGACCTCACAAGCCAATGCCATTCTTCAACATCAGGGACAGACTGCCACTTTAACCGTTGAGCAATGCCGCCAAAACGCATTGATGGTGCCGAGTGAGTGGATGCGTTGGTTTTTGGATTATGATCCCACTGCCGACATCTCATCGGCAAAATGCCCTGTCTTTGCCCTCAATGGCGATAAGGACTTGCAGGTGATTTCCTCCCTCAACCTCACCGCCATAAAGGAGAAACTGCCACCTTCGGAACACTCGCTCGTGAAGGAATATGTGGGTCTCAACCACCTCTTCCAGCATTGCCAAACAGGAATGCCCACGGAATACAACACCATTGAGGAAACCATTTCCGAAGAAGTGTTACACGACATCACAACATGGATTCAGGCGTTGCCAAAGTAGGGTTGAAGCAAACTAAAAGTGGGAGTTACAAGCTAACTGCCCACTCTTTTTGAATTATTGGTATCCAGTTAATACAGATAACTCTTTGTCTGATAAACTGTTGTACTAACACAAGCCCCTTATAGATATTCAACCGAAGAATACAATGTTTCTATGTTTAAGAGAACACGATTCGTGTTCTAAAAAACAAAGAGAAATTTTACCAGACAGCAATATTTTTGTACATACTCCCAAGTGTCGTTTTTTTACACAATGATATATTCCCCTGAGCGTTAAGTAATAAGAAACGTAATTTTCTTTACTTTTTTTAAGAAAAAATAACCATATAACAGATAATTGTTTAAATTTGCACCGAAAGCGGTTCGTACCGCTTTTTTTATTTTCAAAGTCTAAACTGACTCATTTATTATAATATAGAGTAGTCATCGCTGGGCTTTTAAGCAAGTGCCCCGACAGCGAGTCAGTTTCATACCAAAGAAAAACACAAACACGCGACATTCATTTTATTATTAACTAAACTATAATCAGTATGAAGAAATTCTACACGCTTCTCACGCTCTGCCTTGCCTTCTTTGGCATCGCAACAGCTACAGCTCAGAATGCTCCTGAGCTTTCAAACGAGAAGGCCTACACAGTGAAGAACACTCGTTCTGCGTGGGCCACTTCAGCTGAAGCACTCAAGACAATCTCTGACTTGGGTATTTCAGAAGATGCAGCTGATGCAAATCAGCAATTTGCTTTCCTTACTAACGATGAGGGTGAAACGTATTACCTCTACAGCGTAGGTCAGCAGAAGTTTATTAACAACGACGGTACGCTCAGCGCTACTGCAGATTTTCCCATTAATTTTAAGAAGGGTAACGCTGAAGGCACTTTCGTAACTTACTTTGATGGCAGCCACTATATCAACATCGGAGGTAGCAATCAAATGGCTATCAACGGTTGGAGTACTGCTGACGCTGGTAATTCTAACGTATTTACAATTGCAGCCGACTTCGATCCCACAGAAGCACTTAAGGCGCTTCCCGCTCCCGTTGTTCCTGAATTCCCTTGCATTAAGAGCGTTAGCGAATTGAGCAACAACAAGCTCTATACCGTAGTTCAGAAGAACCACGGCAAAGGTGCTACTTCTTGGGCTATTGCCGCTGGTGGCGATGCGTTTGTTTCAAGCAAGCAGGTAGAAGGTGTTGTTGTTGGTCAGGCAGACGACACAAAGCAGCAGTTTGCTTTCCTCACTTATGAAGAAAAGATTTACCTCTATCACCCTGCTGAAAAGAAGTTCGTGAACAAAGACGCTTCACTCAGTGCAACTCCTGTTGACGCAATCACACTTTTGGATGGTGCATTTAAGAACACATTCATGGTGAAGTTTGACGATTCTCACTACGTAAACGTAAATGGTGAACAAAACATGGGTATCGATGGTTGGAGTGCGGCTGACGGTGGTAACTCTTGCACAATTTCTGCCGTTGCTGACTTCGACCCCACAGAAGTTCTCAAGCTCTTTGTTCCCGTTCCCACCGAAATCGTTGGCATGACTCCCGTAGTTGGTGAAGTAGAAGCCATTCCCTCAACAATTACCATTGCTTTCAACAACGACATTCAGGCTCTTGGCGTATTCCAAGTTATGTCAACAACTTCAGCAGGCGGTGACTTGATGAGCATGCCCGATTCTTACCAAATCAATGGCAAGAACTTGACACTTAACCTCCCTGGCGACTTCGTTGCTCCCTTGAACGACCTCACAATTATCCTTCAGGTGATGGACACTAAGGGTGAATTCGTAACCTTCAGCAATAGCCCCGACTTTGCTCAGCCTGGCATGATTTTCCTTTACTACACGAAGCCCGCAGAACCCGTTAAGTCTGACGTATTCGTAATGGAATCAGCAGACCCTGCCGCTGGCGTAGTAGAAAAACTCTCTGAAATCTACGTAACTTTCAATGATCCTAACGATACTTCTGACAAGAACTTCGTAGGTGGTTTTGACGCTTCTAAGGAAGTATATCTTCTCGACAGTTGGGGAGACAAAGTTGCCACTGCAACTATGGAAATTGTTAAGGAAGGCAAGACAAATACGAACACTGTGAAGTTTACGCTCAGCGATATTATTTCTTTAGGCGACACTTACACATTCGTTATTCCTGAAGCAACAATTTATAACGGTCGCTTCTACAAGTACTACGAAGACTTTGGCGTAGAATACGGTGCTACTTACAACCCCGAAATCCGCCTCAGTTATAAAGTTGTTCCTCCCACTCAAGTTGTAGAAATCACTCCCACGCCTGGTAAGATTTCTGAGGTTCCCGGTGCAATCTCCTTGTCTTTCAGCAACGAGATTAAGGCGGTAAATGTTGCGCAACTCCAGTCTTCAGCGTTAATGGAAGCTCTCCCCCTCGAATATGCTATCGATTACAACATGGTAACAGTTACCCTTCCCGAAGTAGCTGCCACTTACCAAGACCTCACTATCATTCTTCAGGTTGAAGACGCTCTGGGTATGAACGTAACCTTCAGCAACCACGATTTCTATGGCGAACAACCCGGTATGATTTTCCTTTCTTACACCGTTGTTCCCACTGCTAAGGTAGCGTCTATCGACCCCGCTTGTGGCCATTACGAAGAATTGCCCACAAGTCTCAAGATTACGTTCACTGACGACATTAAGACGCTCGAGTTTGGTTCACTCCGCACTAACGCTACAGGTTTCTTCGGTTACAACTTCACTGAAGAAGACTACACTATCGCAGGTAAGGAATTGACACTTAACCTTCCCGCAGAATTGGTTGCTGGTCAGCCTAACATGAACATCACTCTCAGCGTTATTGATAAGAATGACATGTATGTAACTTACGCATCTAACCCCGACTATGCAACTGATGGTTACATCACGCTCGAATACACTGCTCCTGTTAAGGCAGACCTCTTCGCAATGGAATCTTCTGACCCCGCTGCTGGTAATGTAGAAAAACTCGATGTTATCAACGTAACATTTGGTAATCCTAACTACGCACCACAATTCCCCGGACAGACACAGACTGTAGGTGGTATCGACGCTTCTAAGGAAGTAACTGTTGTAGATGCTGAAGGTAATGTTGTAACTACTGCAACAATGGAAATCGTAATTGCAAATGGTTGGAACTCTAACACAGTGAAGTTCACTCTTGCTACTCCTATCACAGAAGCAGGTGCTTACACTCTCGTTATTCCCGCTGCTACTGTTTACAATGAGCAGTATGACGAATACGCTGAAGACTTTGGTGTAAACTGGGGCGCTATTTACAACCCCGAAGTGCGCATTGCTTACACTATTGCTGCTCCTGATGGCATCAATAACATCACTGTAAACGGCAATGTTGTGGTTTACACTCTCGATGGTCGCAAGGTGAAGAACCCCACTAAGGGCATCTACGTTGTAAATGGTAAGAAGGTTTACGTAAAGTAATCTCATCCACCATAGATTCACGCTTCAGTGAATCCAAATCTAAAATCCCCGGCGCTTCATGAAGTGCTGGGGATTTTCTGTTGCAGTTACTACTGCCCGATAATCTTTTTGTAAAATTACTATTATAAAGACTCTTCAGGGGATGTTTTTATAGAACACGAATTTCACGAATAACACAAATCCATGCCGACATTTTTTTCTTAATTAGAGACGAATTTCACGAATAATCCCATCCGGATGAATTCGTGAGATTTGAATGCGATAAGCAAAGAATAAAATGGTAGATTCTAATTGCATACACGATTTTCTTTTCGTGAAATTCGTGAAATTCGTGTTCTAAAAAGAGGAAGTACTGCTGTATAGATATAGTCATTTAAAGAGGTGGGGAGGCGTTTTTTTAAATAATATCCACATTACCATTTTAGAGTCGATGTACATTTGCAATTAGCGAAAACAAAGTCTCACTTTGTTAAACTTTTGTTTCTTTTACGCGTCACAAAGTCAGACTTTGTTTTTGCCCTTTCAGATATTTGCTTCACCCAAACTTTCTCGCTAAATTTGTAGAGTGGAAGCGTGGGGAACAACCTGCACTTACCCGCTACGAACAGAAATTGTAACTTCACCAACCCTATGAAGACGCTTTACCTTCTTGACGCCTACGCGCTCATCTTCCGTGCATACTACGCCCTTATACGTGCTCCGCGCATCAACTCTAAGGGCGAAAACACAAGTGCTATTTTCGGTTTCATCAACACCCTTGAGGACATTCTCAAGTCGATGAACCCCGACTACATAGCCATTGCTTTTGACCCCGCTGGCCCAACCTTTCGCCACGAAGTCTATCCTGAATACAAGGCACAGCGTGAGGCGACGCCCGAAGATATTCGCCGCTCCGTGCCCATTATTAAGGAGGTGATTCGTGCGTATAACATTCCCATCCTTGAGGTCATGGGTTACGAGGCTGACGATGTTATTGGCACCGTAGCGAAACATGCTGCCGCGCAGGGCTTAGACGTGCGCATGGTGACGCCGGATAAGGACTACGCACAGTTGGTGGAGGAACACATTCTCATGTGCCGTCCGGGCAATGGGGCAAAGGGGATGGAGATTCTCGGACCTGCTGAGGTGTGCGAGAAGTATGGTCTCACGTCTCCCTTGCAAGTCATCGACTACCTCGCACTGACGGGCGACACGGCGGATAATGTTCCCGGCTGTCCCGGAGTAGGGGAGAAGACGGCTACGAAGTTGATTCAGGAATTCGGTTCTGTGGAAAACCTCTTGGCGAATACCGACCAGTTGAAGGGAGCAATGCAGAAGAAGGTGGTGGAAAATGCCGAGAAAATCAGTTTCTCTAAATTCTTGGTGACCATCAAGACGGACGTTCCTATGGAAATCGACTTGGAAAGTCTCGTGCGCCACGAACCCGACGCCACTGCCTTGCAACGCATCTTTGAAGAGCAGGAATTCCGCGCCTTGAGTCAGCGCCTCTTCGGCACTCCCACGCCCGCGGCTGAGGCTAAGAAATCTGCAACTCCCACACCCGCACCCAATACTCCCGTGCAGCTCGACCTCTTCGGCAATCCCGTAGCAGCGGCTCCCACGCAACAGGATTTGTTTGCGCAACCCGAAGCGGAAACGCCCACGCAGTTGGACCTCTTTGAGACCTCGCTCAAAACACTTGCCGACGTGCCCCACACGTATCAGTTGGTTGATTCCGACGCAGAGGCTTTGGCGCTCGTAGAAGAATTGTTGAAGCACACTTTTGTGGCTTTCGACACGGAAACCACCTCGCTCAACGCCCTTGATGCCCGCCTTGTGGGCATGAGTTTCGCTACGGCGCCCGGCACTGCCTATTACGTCGCCGTCCCAGCCGATCGCGAGGAAGCAGGGCGCAGAGTGGATATCTTCCGCCCCTTCTTCTCCGCCCCAAATATCGTAAAGGTGGGACAGAACATGAAGTACGACATGCTCGTTATGAAGCAGTGGGGCGTAACCCTTGAAGGGCCGCTCTTCGATACCATGTTGGCGCACTACGTAGTGCAACCCGAAATGCGCCACGGCATGGACTACATGGCGGAAATCTATCTGAAGTATAAGACCATCCATATCGACGAACTCATCGGCGCACGCGGTAAAAACCAACGCTCTATGGGCGACCTCTCTCCCCGTGAGATTTGCGACTATGCCTGCGAGGATGCCGACATTACGCTCCAGTTGAAACCCCTGCTTGAAGCGGAGATGCGGCAATACGATGTGGAGCGCGTTTTCCGCGATATCGAAATGCCCTTACTGCCTGTGTTGGCAGAGATGGAGTTGACGGGCGTCGTGCTCGACACAGATGCCATCGAAAGTACGGGACGCTTGTTCATGGAACGCTTGGCGGCGCTTGAGAATGAGATTTACGAACTCGCGGGTCACGCCTTCACCATCACCTCTCCCCGACAGGTGGGCGAGGTGCTCTTTGGCG
>CALCUV010000134.1 GCA_937906765.1 uncultured Prevotella sp. | reverse complement strand
TTATGGAGCAGGGTAATTCCGTGGAAATCGAAACTAACGGCAGCATTTCCATTGAGGAACTGAGCAAAAGAAAAAATCGCCCCTCATTTACCCTTGACCCCGCACTTCATGCTGGGGCTTACTACGTGCAGGAAGCCGCTTCCATGTTTATCGAACAGGCTTACCGCAAAATCAGTGCCGATTTTACGCCCGAACGTCTGTTAGACCTCTGCGCAGCTCCCGGAGGGAAGAGCACACTTTGGAGAAGTTTACTCCCCGATGGCGCACTCCTCGTAGCCAACGAACCTATGCGCCAACGTGCTGAGATATTGGCAGAAAACCTAACCAAATGGGGACATCCCGATGTTATTGTCACCAACGCCTATCCCAATGAATTCAGCGGGTGTTGCGGAATGTTCGACGTCATTGCCACCGACGTTCCCTGCTCTGGCGAAGGCATGTTTCGCAAAGACGAAGGCGCCGTCACGGAGTGGTCACCCGCCAACGTCGTTACTTGTGCCGACCGCCAATGGAGTATTCTTTGTGACATTTGGCCTTGCTTGCGCACAGGTGGGTATCTTGTTTATAGCACTTGTACTTACAACCGCCTTGAAAACGAAGAGATGGTAGCACGCATCTGTAAGGAACTCGGGGCTGAGATTGTGCCGCTTGACGTTAAATCCAATTGGAACGTGCATACTTTAGATACGCCCGAAAATCTATCCGAAGCGTCGGTTCTTAACAATGGCATGTACCATTTCTTCCCCCACCTGACGCGTGGCGAAGGACTCTTCCTCTGCCTCATGCGTAAGACGGCAGAAACTCCCGAGCCTCGGGCGAAGAAAGATAAAAAGGCGAAAGGTGCAAAGCCTCAAGTGCCCACAGGAGCAAGTACGGTAGCGAAATGGCTCTTAGATGCGGAAGCGTATAAAATTCTTTCTACGGGCGAGGCCGAACTCTCTGCCATCCGTCAATCTCATGCCGACGTTGCACAGCGCCTTATGACCACGGTCAAGTGCCTCAAAGTGGGCGTTGCTTTGGCGGAAGAGAAAGGCAAGAAGTTTGCCCCTGCTCACGATCTCGCTCTTGCACTCAACCGCAATACGGATGCGTTCCCCACTTGCGAACTCAGTCTCGACACCGCCCTATCTTATTTGCGCCGTGAGGCAATTACCATTGACGCACCCAAAGGTTATGTCATCGTTACCTATAAAAATCTGCCCTTAGGCTTTGTCAATAACCTCGGTAACCGAGCTAATAATATGTATCCCCAACAGTGGCGCATCAGAATGAAATAATTATTGAGGTTATTAGGTTTTAGGTCGCTACACTTTTAGGTTTTCAGAACCTTGCGGAACAGATGCCCACCTCAGAACCTCAAAACATCCCACCTCAAAACCTCCCCAATGAAATACCTCGAATTTACCTTCACCCTCACTCCCCAAAGCGAAGCCGCAGAAGACGTGCTCAGCGCCTTGCTTGCTGAAATCGGTTTTGAAAGTTTCGTACGCACCGCCTCGCTTGACCTTCCCCGCGTGGGCAGTGTGGATAACTTCCCCGAAGCTCCCATCTTTGCTGAAGAAGCTGAAACGGGACTTTTCCAAGCTTACATCCAAACGCAACTTTATGACGAAGATACGCTCGCTTCGCTCATTGAATGCTTTCCCCTTCCCGATGTGCAGATTACCTATCAGATGGTGGAAGCAGAAGATAAGGATTGGAACGAAGAGTGGGAGAAAAATTACTTCCAACCTATCGTAATAGCTGACCGTTGCGTCATTTCAAGCACCTTCCATAAAGACATACCCACGGCTGAGTACGACATAAAAATCAATCCTCAAATGTCATTTGGCACAGGTCACCATGCAACGACTTCTCAAATGGTAGGTCGCATCCTTGACGACGACATAGAGGGCAAAGAAGTACTTGACATGGGGTGTGGAACGAGCATTCTCGCCATTCTTGCCCGTATGCGTGGCGCTAAGCATTGTGTAGCGATTGACATCGACGAGTGGTGTGTGAAAAACTCCCTTGAAAACATGGCGCTCAATAATGTTGACGGCATTGATGTGCTCTTAGGAGATGCCAACACGCTTGCCAACTACGGTCCTTTTGACTTGGTCATTGCCAACATAAACCGCAACATCCTTCTTGCCGACATGCACCACTATGTTGCCCGCATGAACGACGGAGCGTCTATCTTCATGAGCGGTTTCTACGATGAAGACGTGCCAAAGCTTGTTTCGCATGCCGAAACTCTTGGGTTAACGCTCATTGACGTACGCAGTCAGGATGGTTGGGCTTGCTTAAAGATGCAGAAGTAACAGCATTATTTTTCTATAGGAACTATAGTCACTATAGATACTATCGCCACTATCAAAAAAAAACTACCATATCATGTCTCCTCTCAAAGCCTGGTTTCTTGCCGCCCGTCCGAAGACATTATCTGCCGCTCTGATTCCCGTAGCTGTGGCTACGGCGTTGGCGTATGCCAATGGAGTGGCACAATGGGAGCCTGCCTTGCTCTGCGCTCTCTTTGCGATGCTCATGCAAGTGGCTTCCAATTTCATCAACGACCTTTACGATTATAAGAAAGGGACAGACGCAGAAGACCGCCTCGGTCCGAAGCGCGCTTGTGCCCAAGGGTGGATTTCGCCTCAGGCTATGCGCAACGGCATTATCATTACGTTGCTCCTCGCCGTTTCTGTGGGAGCATGCTTAATCTTCTACGGCGGCTGGTGGCTCATAGGTTTGGGCGCAAGTTGCGTCATCTTCGCCTTCCTTTACACCACGTTGATGAGTTATCACGGACTGGGCGACCTGCTCGTATGGGTGTTCTTCGGGTTTGTACCCGTCATCGGCACCTATTACGTTCAAGCGGGCGAACTTCACGCTGACGTGTGGTTGCTTGCCGCTGCCTGCGGATTGTGTGTTGATACGTTGCTCGTGCTCAACAATTACCGCGACCGCGAAACCGACCGCCGAGCGGGAAAACGCACTATTGTGGTGCTCTTTGGCGAACGTTTCGGAAGTCTTGCCTATCTGTTGCAAGGCATTGCCGCTTACCTTTGCGTAGCATCCCTTGCGGCACACGGCAATCTTTGGTTGGCCATTCTTCCTGCCTTTTACCTCTTGCCCCACTACCTTACGTGGCGCAAAATGGTACAAATCAACAAGGGGCCGGAACTCAACCGCATTCTCGGATTTACCTCACGCAATATGCTAACCTTTGCCATCCTCGTCGTGTTGGCCTACGTAAGCAGTAAGTTAGACCTTGCCACATCGCTCTTTTAAATGCAAACCGCAGATTTTCGAATGCGCTTCCAAAGGTTCACACCACGTAAAATTCTAAGTAACTTCGTGCATTTTAAGTAAGACTTCGTGCGCACAAAGTGAGGAAGTATTTTCCGCAAAAGTGTTTTCTGCAGAACTGAGCCCCATTTTATTCGCTCAATCCGCCGAAATTCCGTATTTTTGTGGTCTAAACGTCCAAGAATTTCTTGAATAATAACATCTAAAAATAAATACAGCTATGCTTTCAGACATTGAAATTGCTCACAGCACCACATTGAAACCCATTGAAGAAGTAGCCGCAGGCATTGGTATTGATGCGAATGACCTTGAGCACTATGGTAAATATATTGCAAAGGTTCCCCTTTCGCTCATCTCTGAAGAGAAGCAGAAGAAGAGCCACTTGATTCTTGTTACAGCAATCACTGCAACAAAGGCTGGTATTGGTAAGACTACTGTTTCTATTGGTCTTGCGCTCGGTTTGAACAAGATTGGCAAGCGTGCCGTAGTTGCGCTTCGCGAACCCTCACTCGGTCCCTGCTTTGGTATGAAGGGTGGCGCGGCAGGCGGAGGTTATGCTCAGGTGCTCCCAATGGAGAAAATCAATCTCCACTTCACGGGCGACTTCCACGCAATTACTTCTGCACACAACATGATTGCTGCGCTCCTTGACAATTACCTTTACCAGCATCGTGCTGAAGGTTTCGGTTTGAAGGAAGTGCTTTGGCGCCGTGTGCTTGACGTGAACGACCGTGGCTTACGTCAGATCGTTTCAGGCGTAGGTCCTGCTGCAAATGGCGGAGTTCAGCAGGCTGGTTTCGACATTCCTCCCGCTTCTGAGTTGATGGCGATTCTCTGTTTGGCAACAAGCGAAGACGATCTCCGTCGTCGCATCGAAAATATCCTTCTCGGTTACACCTACGAAGGCAAACCTTTCACCGTAAAGGATCTTGGTGTTGCGGGTGCGATAATGGTGCTCCTCAAGGACGCTATCCAGCCCAACTTGGTGCAGACAAC
>CALCUV010000133.1 GCA_937906765.1 uncultured Prevotella sp. | reverse complement strand
AGTTGAAAGTGAAGAGGGAAGAATGAAGATTGAAGAATTTGCTACCGCCTTTTGGCGTATGCGGCCAGAGCTTTGTCGATGTCCTTTCCGCTGACATGAGCATCGGGGTTGTATTGCAAGCCGCTGCCCTTGATGGTGGCTTCGAGCACTCCGAACTGCTCGCGTGTCACCACCATTTCGGCATTTGGCAGACGGTAGATGAAGCGACGCTCGTAGGCTTTCGCCTTGCGCTTCCATTTGGTGTCGCGACGGTATCGTGAGCCTATGCGGTAGGCTTTCTTCATCTTGCGCGGCATCTTGCCTATTTCGCGCCTTATCTCCACGTCAACCTTGCTCGGCATATCGTTGAGCAGTTCGCGGATGGGGTCGCCCACGTTGGTCACTACGGCCTTGCCTGTAATCTCGTAGGTGTGGCGCATCGGGTTCTCCCATGCACCGCTGTCCTTCGTTGAGCCGTCATCTTCAATGCTGTATGTCAGCATCCCTTCTTTGGCAATGCCCACAGGCTTGTCGCCAACCATGATTTTTATGCCTTGGCCGATGAATAGTTTTGCATCTTCTCCCATGTGTCAGCCCTCCTTTGCTCTTAATGCGTCATTATCCACTCGGTTCTCGAAACGTTCACATTTAGCGCGATAGAAATCAACGACTTCGCCAATTCCAAACATCTCCTGGAGTTCTTTCATTGCTAACATAACGTCTGCGATTTCCTCTTGTACTTCTTTCTTCTCGGCACGATTGCGCCGGTAGTGGTTGAGCGCAACAATCAGTTCGCCCATTTCTTCGATGGCGAGGTCTATCAGAAAATTGTCGCCATACACCTTTCGCGCTTTGATAAGCGCATTCTTCAGTCTAAAATCTATTGCCATAGTTCCTTTAATATATTGGTCTGTTAAAATATGCTGATATTGCGCTATCGCGTCGTGCCTCCCATCGGATGGGTGGCGTTTTCTTTGCACCGACAAACTTAACTTCGCCAGGCACAGCCGCAATATTGATAAACCATTCAGCATAACCAGCAACTTCAATCTCTGGGTAATGCTTCATCGCCTCCCTTACCTTTGCTTCATCTTCCTTTGTCACTACGATATAGTAGCACATGTCAGGTTGTGCAAGTTCTTGATACTTGTGAGGCGATATTACAAACGGTAATTCTACTTTTGCCATTTTCTTATAAATTCGTTTAATTCGTAGTCTTAAAATAGGCGGAGCGAATTTACTACCGCTTGAAATCTTTGCTGACGACAAATGACGACGGCTCTCTGTGATGCTTGATGATAAACACGTCGCGGTCTTCGGGTGCTCCCCATTCAGGACAGCCGCGCCCGATGGTGATGCTGTCAATGCGGTTGATAAAGCACCTCTGTGTATAGCCGTAGTGAAAGCAGACGTGGGTGTATGGCTGTAGTTCGCTTTGGTCACAATTATGGCAGGGGCAATCAAATTCTAATGTAGGCCAACTTTGACATTGCCCCCAATGCCCTGGGGCATTAGTTAGACACTTATAAAGCCGCCTGCGCCAATACTTGTTATTCTCGCGGTATTCCTCCGTCTTCTCTCCACTCTCTTGCATCTTGTACCATTTCTTTTTCAATACGAGGTGCAATATCTTCACGTTGATTACTTCTGCTTCAGCAAAACGCTCCTGCTGCTCTTGCGCTGTCAGGTATGCCTCTTCTTTGTCGGTTAGTGGTCTGCGTGCGCCATTGTAGTATATCATCCAATGACCCTGCGCCACACCTATCAGATTGGATGTGAGTTTGTACGATACTTTCTTTTCGTCACACTTCTCAAGTTCAAGGTTTGGCGGTTCTTCCGAGAAGAAAACGGAACGGATGCCCGCTGCCTTTATTTTCTCTCTGGTCAGTTCGCCCACAATCGGGTTGTCGATGTGGTTGCGTAGGATATGCTCAACCGCACCCCACACCGCCTTTTGATACTTCTGTTGCACATACGCCATCAAGTCGAATTGTGCATGCTCGATTCCGTTCATAGTCCGTTTTTCTTTGATATTTCTTGCTAATTCTCGCTAAATTTGCAAATTTTTCCGTGTTCAAAAGGGAATTTTTTACTTTTTCCTTTTTACTTTTTACTTATTACTTCCCCTCTCTGAGGGGGCAATGCACTTCACCGTTCTTGCCCCTGTTCTGTCTATGTCAATCAGGCACTCAGCGAGGCGGCGTATCTGTGCGTCGCTCTCCAGAGTGATGCAGTTGCGCTTGCCGTCCTCCTCCACGTAGAGAATCACGTGGTCATGTTCATAGTGTTTTGTTACTTGCATTTTGATAATTGAAAATTAAAAC
>CALCUV010000132.1 GCA_937906765.1 uncultured Prevotella sp. | reverse complement strand
ATAGGTAGTGTGGTGTAGAATGGTAATACAGGCTCTGCCGAGTGGCAACTCATACAGCCGCCATCCTCCAAAATAGCCAACACACGAGCCTCGATAGGCTGGTCGGCAGCAGGTGGTCGATTTACCACGCGATAGACCACAAAGAGTGCTACGACAACAACGAGTGCCGCAACAAGCAGTAGTTTAATCTTCTTCATAGGCATATTTTTTTAAGGTTTTACGTTTTCGTTTTTTGCCGACTCCGAGGTTTGGAGCGTATATGTATGGTCGCTACTCTTTGCCGACGGGAGGTAGTTCACTCCCCACCAACACATCTGCAACGACAAAAATGCCACAACAACGGTTGCAAGGAAGAGCCCTCTGCGTCGCCACCCCAGATGTATTGCCAACAGGTAGAGTCCCCACGTTGCCAAAGCCCACGACTCCTTCGCATCCCAACTCCAATAGGCTCCCCATGCATCCTTCGCCCACAAAGCGCCGGTAAGCATTCCTACCGTAAGAAAAGCCACCCCTGCATACAGGAGTTTTTCTATCGCCTTATCCATGTCATAGTTTTTACGCATCAGCACAACGGTTGATAGTAATGTGGCGCATCCAAGTAATGCATAAGAAAACATGTAAATAGCGACATGAGGCACAAACCACACACTCTGCAAGGCTGGCATAAGTGTTTGGTCATGAATCTCTGGCCTGACGATGTTTATAACAATGAACACCCCCGCAAGCACAGTTGAGAACAACATAATCCATCTGTATTTCCAGCGTGAATACGTGAACAACCCTGCTATAAGAATGAAGAAGGAGTTCCACAAACGTGTTTCGCCCATAGTTCTCATAGGCGGTCGTTCAAGGGTGGCCCAAAGCATGGCGATAAAACCACCCATAGCAAGAATAGCAAGCAACATTGTTGCTATAGCCACAATGCTACGCTCCTTTTTAATTAGTGCCCAGGTGGCAGAAGTCGTAGCTATCAGCAGAACGATACCTGCCCAAAAAGGAAAAATATCCCATCCCATAATCATTTAATTGTTCAATAAGTTTTTTAGGTTATGAGGTTTTAAGGTTCTAAGGAACCATTCGGTCTGCATAGTCCTTTCTCCTTTAATTCCACTTCGTGGACTTGACCTCCTTCTCGTAAGGCATAGTATAAACAAGTTTATCCTCTGCTCTTACTTCGGGCGTCGGTTCTCCTTTGGTCCTTGTATAAAGAGAAGCACGGCACCAGCAATCAGCATTATTATGCCTGTTGCTGAAACCCATTGCCAGGGCTCGTTGACAATTTCAATAATAGCATATCTTTCTCCATTAGGTAATGAAGAAAAACTCACAAGATACATCTTTTCGCTTAGTGTTCGTTCGTAAGGATGGTTCACTTTCAGTGTCACAATCTTGCCATCTACCAATAACCGCGCTTCGTAGTGAGTCGGTGCGCCACTATCGGATTGCTGAATTGAAAAGTCTTTTAGCTCCATCGTATAGGGCAAAAACTTTAGCCTTCCTTCCGGTGTTAATGCCTCGTTTGACGCAAAATGATATACAGGGGCACGCCACTTCTCACGGTCGGGTGCTCCCCAGAACCCTGCGCCTACTGCGAGCAATAAACCGATATGTGTTACACAGAAACACCATCGTATGCCATTCTTGTTACGCCAACCCCGCAAAACAACAAATAGCACATGGCTCTGCAGGAACACTAACGATAAAACCATTGGCCAAGCAGTGGTCGAAGGTTTGCGTTGTAACCCGAGGACTATGCCAATCACCACAATCATGGCAAGTGACAACCACGTAGCCTCGCGTGAAAGCATAAATACAGCGCAAGCATTATTCGCTCTATTGCGGAACATTATCGTTATCAGCATCATCCACAATGCTAAAATCAAGATGTTGAGAGGAAAACTGAATATACCTACTGGGAAACTACCCAAACCAATTTCAGCAATAAAAGACAAAGAAAGCATCACGCCTACTATGCAGACGACCCTTCGATGAGATAAACGTTTGTCTATTGTCAACATCTCCATATCAAATGATAAAGGTAATTCTATTTTTTCGTTTCATTTCTTCAGTGGTGGAACTATACACCATCTTGTCCAACATTAAATCCGCTATACGACAATAAACATCAATTAGCAAAACTTTGACAAAGTTAATTTTATTTATTTTAATTACAATACTTCGGTACCGAAGAGTTGTAGAATATAATTTTGGAATTGTTAATGTTTTGTATAAACTAATGAAATACCTATATTTTGTTACATTTGTACATCTGTTCGCGTCTTCTCAAGCCATTCTTGACTACCTTAGATGGACTACAATAAAAGCATTTTTTTTAGCATATCAATGATGATTCCTACAACGATATGGAACTCATATAATTACAAATATTTTATCCTACTTTTTGTCCACCCTTCTGAATTATCTCATTGCTATTTCATAAGTCACACATAAGAAAAACAAAGAGTAACTTAATTAGTCCTAAGTCTCAAATAATTTCTCCTAAGTCACTCTTAATTTTTTATAAGTTAAACTTTAGAAAATCTTTTCTATATGTAAGAATACTATTTATGCAATATTGTTTATACATTTGTAGAAACTATTAACTTAAGGATTTGTTATTATGGAAAACAAAAATGTAAACATCCCCAAAATCTCATCTTCAGCAGAAGAAACTTTAAGAGTCATTGCTAATATAACTCTTGTTTTAGGATTTATCGCAACAATAGTAATTCTGTTCAGTATATCAGACTATCCAGTCGAATTAGGTCCTGTTATTTTTGGAATCGCCTGTGCAGTACTGGTTTCTTCTATATTATCTTGGGCGGTTTTGAGAGTTATAGCTAATATCTCATTACGCTTAAAAGGCATACAAGAAACGATGTTGCGTAGATCAATGACTGATAGTGAATATAGTGTTGAGTCTGCTAAAGAACGTAAACAGAAACAAAGTGCTTTGGAGAGAGAAGAGTATGAAAAGTATATAAATAAGAAGTCTCTGTATATTCAAGAAGAATTTGTAGAGGAGTCTCCTGTGTTAAACTCTAATTTCAATGTTGGAGACGTTATTGTTTATAAAGGCAAACAGTATGACATCAAAAACATAAATCAAGAAACAGGTGAACTTTGTATCAAGAAGGGTATTTCTTCTTTTGTATGGATAAAACCTGAAGAATTATCAGGAACTTTTTCTTAACGCAAAGTATATCTATGATTTTAAGCGTGAAAAAAACATAAGAAATACCTTGAATTTGTGATTTTTCTTTACAAAAAAAGTTATTAACCTAAAAAATAAAGTCATGAAGAAAATTATTTTTTTGATTGTTGTGTTATTTATTTCATTCAACACAAGCACTTTTGCTCAAACTGAAAAAATTGAAGAAGGTAAAAAACGTGTTTATTGTGAATTAGTAGGTACAGCTAATTTTATGGGAACTAAAGTAAAGGTTGCTGTAGATTTCGGACAAAAAGTTACTTGGGGGAGTGACCAACAGCTGGTCGGAACCGATGGTAAAAAATTGAAATTTAATTCAATGGTGGATGCAATGAATTACATGGGAAGATTTAATTGGAAATTTATCCAAGCCTATGCTATAACTCATGGTAATTCTAATGTATATCATTTTCTGCTCTATAAAGACATTATACATGAAAGTGAGATAACAGAAGGGTTTCAAACTAAAGCCCAATATAAAGAAGAAAACGAACAAGACGAAGACTAAATACCATTTTCAGGGTTCCACACTACTTTGTTTCTACAACGCTAAATCTCACTACAAAATGGGTTGCTGTGGGCAAATATGCTACGTTTTTTTGTCTTAGGTGCCTTAGTCTTGGGCTTCCTGAAGATTGGATTTGTTGCAAATTTATCCAACGGAAATAGAAATAAAAAAGAAAAAATCCGAGCATTAGTCTGGATTAAGTATAAATTAAAGCTTTGGGAATTAGTTCATATCCTTGCATTATCCAAATGCCCTACAGGTTTTAGTCGCTGTATCTGCACTTTAAAAGGGGCTACAAGGAGTTCCTAGCGTTGGGGCTCCTTCTTTTTTACCTACCTCTTATCCTAAATAACCGCTACGTTTGTTGTTCTAACAACTACTTGTTATTTTTTATAATCTTACCAATTTCGTCCGTTGCCCCTCACCTTTGTTGGAAGTAACGGACGAAAATTGTACTTTAGCGGAATGATAGTCATGAACAGTCTCCGTCTCCGCTTACGCACCGTGAAGTCCTGTAAACCTACATTTCTAATTACGGATGGTATAAGCAACTTACAGAGAAACTCGGACTTCTGATCCTTATTCAAAGTTTCATTTATGATTTTTCTAATCTCTATTTTTTTTGCTCAAATCTTTTGTTAATATTTGCACTGCGTAAAAATACGCAATGCACTGCGTAAAATGTTTTGATGTGTATAAAATAACTGAATACCAAATAATTATACTTCTTTAATAATACATAGATGGAATTAAAACACCTTCTTCAGAACGAAAAAAAGATCTTGAAAATGCAATAAAAAGATTGGGAGTAGAATTGTCTAATGTTTCATTATAATAAATTTGACGTTCTTGATAATAGATAAATTATAAGCGATGGATACGACTACATTAGACGAAATAAAAAACAAGTATTATGGCGAAATTGGTGAACCCAACAGAGATAGACTTGAAAATGAGTTAAAATCTTTGCGTGAAAACCTAAGGCGTCATAATTCAAAGACCTCCTCTCAAGATTAAGGTTTGTGCATCTGATGCTTGTTCAAATGAATAAATGTTCTTAATTTTGCACTCAGAATCGTGTAATTCCCAGCCATAGTCGCAGAGTCTTGCACGTTAAACAGTACAATATCAACCCCAAACCTCAGTCGTTTGGGGTTGAGTATTTATTTGTAGCGAACATTGCTTGCCAATTTGAAAAGAATCTAACTTTGCATTGCAAGAACCCGCCAAGCCTCTTAACAATGCTTAAATCGGCGGGTCGTTTTTTTATCCACTTGCATTAATGTGGACAATATGCTGAACTTCTATCTGTGGATGACAAAAGCAAAGCGTTAAATTAAAGAGAGTGAGATATGGATAAAAGGAGAACCATAATGAGTTGTACAACTCTTGATGAATTGCTGGATGTTGAGTATGGCGAGGTCGGAACTAATATGCGTGATGAGTTCAACCTTGAAACCGAAGCGTTTTGCCAAGAACAAACTAATCGAGAAGAACGCTTGCGTGTGGATTCAAGTCTATAAGCTTAATAGAACCGAGATTGCTAAATAGTAAATAATTCTATGCGTCTCTATATACATTCAGAATGCTGGTATAATGTCAGATATATGAATTAAATTTGTAGTTTGTAGTGAGGGGTTAATTTTGCAAAATGAACTTTTAAAGATAAAATTATGGCAAGACGTATTGCTGAAACCCCTATATTATCATGGTGAAGATGCGGTTCGTTTTCTCAATGAAATGCGAAATGTTAAACCAGCTTCTTACGATGAAAAGAAACGAGTACGCGAAGCTTATGAAATGCTGAAAAGTATAGCGACTTTTAGACTATAGTTAGAATTTGTGTATATTATTTCCCTGACTCTAAAAGTCTAATGTTTAAATCTCAGTATTGCGTAGTTGAAAAAGGTCCCCATTAAAAACATCGTCACATTTTTGTCTGCCCCAACATAGTTTCTGATATTCAGTAATTGATAATTTTGCAATTCGGAAAGATATATCTAATATTGTAGTAACAGATTCCGCCACGCTTCCCGTTGACCAGCGTACCAGGGCGGAACTTTTGCTTTTATAGACCAAGACAAAAAAATACAAATAGGCAGGGTAGACAAAAAGTAGGATGGTTTTACTCTTAAAAAAAGATTCGTATATCGTCCCATTTTCGTCCCACTTTTGTCCCAGTTTATTTTTATGAAACAAAAAAATGTAGGTTAATCTTCTGACTTAAAAGTCTTTAGATTACCTACATTTGCTTTTTAGTTGCGGAGACCCGACTCGTTAATACAAGATAGGTATATAAAGATTCCTCTAAAATACATTAAATAACACATTACATAGATTCTGTTTGGTCTATGCATTGTCTATTTTCTATTGCGGCTAATAGTTTTTCTAATAGCAAAATTCTTTTATCTTTTTCTTCTATCAGTTTTTCAAGAGAATCAATTTGTGCATGTTGTAATTGATTAGTAATTACCACGGAATTGTTATTGTTAAAAGCATTCCCACTACCAACGATAGAGGGTGTGACTTGGATGCTACGAGTAAAGAATGTATCGATTGGTACTTGCAGAATGTCTGCAACTCGTTCTAACACTCGTGCTGTTGGGTTTCCTGTCACTAACTGACGATACTGAGAGAATGAGCTCCATTTCATAGCAGTTAAAAACTCCTTTTTCGTAATTTTTCTTTCTTCAAGCAATGCACTGATAATAACACCATTATACATATAGGTAAAAATTTATAAGTGTTAAATATAATATTTATTTGTGTTATATAAATTCTATTTTATAATTTTGTACACAAATTTACAAATGCAAAGATAGGCATATTACTTCAAACATTATATACATAACACGTAAAAATCAATAAATATGGTTATTTCTAACTATTACAGCAAACTATCAAAAGAGGAAAGAAGAATTTTCAGAGAAAAGGTAATGATGTCATGCGACTTGCCTTATTATACTTTTGCTCGTAAGATGAGGGAGAAACTCTGGACAAAATTAGAAGTCGAAGCTATTACTAAAATTATTAATAATGGAATGGATGAATCTTGATAACGGCAATGTTGGGTATATTGCCAATAATGAATTTCATATCCTGCGTATAGGCGAGGATATAGTTGAACGTATTTACGATAAGATTGCCAAAGATTATCCAGAGGCTTTTGAAGCGCTTGGTCAGGAGTATCAGCAGTCGAGGGGTAATTTACCGTTCTTTCGTTATAGGGTTGTCAAAAGGTTCCTGAGGTGTAATATGGGGGAGTATGATTCTACGAAGGTAGATATGGTGGGGGATTCGTGGAATCTTGAAGTAGTAAAATGTCCTTTGCGCGGGGAGTGTAAATTAGAGGGTGTAGTTTGCAAACCTGTTCGCGCAACAGGTCTTTCAAAGCGCGAGATGGAAGTGTTATCTTTGGCGGGGCAAGGAAAAACGAGTAGTGAAATTGCAGAAAGTTTATTCCTATCCAAGGCGACTGTAAATAACCACTTGAGCAACATTTTAAGGAAGACTGCGGCGAAGAACATTAAAAATGCCATCATGAAATCCGTCACATCATGATTAAACAAGAGATAATTGATGCTGTGCTCGCAAGAGCAAACATTGTGGACATCATCGGGAGGGATATCACACTTAAAAAGAACGGGAGCAACTTTGTATGTTGCTGTCCTTTTCACCATGAGAAAACTCCAAGTTTCCATGTAAATGCCACAAGACAGAGTTGGCATTGCTTTGGTGCTTGTGCGGAAGGAGGTAATGTTATCTCGTACGTGATGAAGCGGGATGCAATTTCTTTTCCTGAAGCTGTGAAGAAGTTGGCTGGGCAATACTCTATTGTGGTGGATGAAGAACCGGAAGCGCCTGAGCAACTTCAAGACCGCCTGAAGCGTGAGGCGCTTTACTCGCTGAATGAACGTGTGGCAAAGTTTTATGCACAGCAGATTCGTGCACAAGGCAAGGTGCATGCTATGGCGTGGAATTATGCAGTTTCTCGATTCGGACAGGAGTATGTTGAAGAAATTGGTATTGGCCATGCTCCTGATTCCTGGCATACGCTCTATTATTGGGCGATGGATAATGGGGAGAATATTGATAACCTTCTGGAGTTGGGTTTGCTGAAGCGTAATGTGGAGAAGGGTACGATATACGACTTTTACAGAGGGCGCTTGATGGTTCCTATTCGTGACAAGATGCGGAGGGTGATTGGGTTCACGGCTCGCAGATTGGACGACACAATGGATGACGTTGCGAAGTATTTGAATTCGGCGCAATCGCCCATCTATGACAAATCGGCATCAATATTCGGTATTGACATCGCCTTCCGTGAGGCGGCGAAGCAGGAGATGTTCTATATTGTGGAGGGCGCGCCCGACGTGATGAAGATGCAGTCGGTGGGTATTAACAATGTTGTTGCGCCTCTTGGTGGTCACTGGAATGAGAAGCAGTTTCAGATGCTCAAGAAGATTGCGCCTTCGGTGTGCTTCATAAATGACGCGGACCCTGTGCCTCATGGTAAGCGCTATGGAACGGGGATTGAATTTGTACTGAACAATGGACGTACGGCCATTATGGAAGGACTTGCTGTGACGGTCAGGGAAATTCCAAATGGTGAAGGGAATACGAAGCAGGATCCGGGCGACTTTTTCACCTCTAAGCAACGATTGCGTGAGCATACTAAGGAGGAGGACTTCATTGTGTGGTCGGCATCAAAGTTGTATGACAAGGAGGCGGTGAGCAGTCGTAAGGCGG
>CALCUV010000131.1 GCA_937906765.1 uncultured Prevotella sp. | reverse complement strand
GTGTCACACATTTATTGATGCCAGCGCCAACTTTGACTTTGCCCGTCGCATTACGGTCAATGCCAAGACGCGAAGGGTGAGTGTGTGCAATGCCTTAGACAGCCTGCTCATTCATCGCGATAGACTTTCGGACTTGCCTGAAATCTGCGCACCTATGGCCGACCATCGCGTCATTATATATGCAGACGCGCCTGCGCATGAAGTGCTCACAGGGCATTATCCCGCGGAACTGTTGGAATTGCTTCCCGAAGGGGCGTACGGCACGGAGTATCTGGATTACAAGATGTCCATCTGCACCGTTGAGAGCGTTGATGACGCCATCGCGCATATCGCTCAATATGGGTCGGGACACAGTGAATGTATCGTGAGTGAGGATGAAGTGGCAATCCGTCGGTTCCAAAGTTTGGTAGATGCCGCTTGCGTGTATGTCAATGCCCCCACCTCGTTCACGGATGGCGCACAGTTCGGACTCGGAGCCGAAATCGGCATCAGCACTCAGAAACTCCATGCCCGCGGACCGATGGCGCTGGAAGAAATCTGCACTTACAAATGGATAATTCGTGGCGAGGGACAAGTAAGAGCGTAAAAAGGGACAAGTAAGAGCGTAAAAAGTGCCCCCGTCTCTCTTATCAAGACACGAAAAGAACACAATTATATAAATATTCGCACCTCAAGTCCGACTCCATCACTACGAGTCGGACTTCTTTTTTACCCTCGCTCCACACTTTTTCTAAAAAAATGCCCTAAAAATCTGCCAAAACTGTCAGTTTTCTGCCATTTTTGACAGGTTTTTCAAAAAAAATTGCTCAACAACCTCAATTTTCCAATTTTTGGCACGCTATTTGCTAATTATATAGGCAGAAACCCGAAAGGGATAACCCCAAAAGAAAATATTAACAATTAAAATAAAAAAACTATTATGGGAAAGATTATTGGTATTGACCTCGGTACAACAAACTCTTGTGTATCTGTATTTGAAGGTAACGAACCTGTTGTAATTACGAATGCTGAAGGTAAGCGCACTACTCCTTCAATCGTGGCTTTCGTAGAAGGCGGCGAACGCAAAGTGGGTGATCCTGCAAAGCGTCAGGCTATCACAAACCCCAAACGCACTATTTATTCAATCAAGCGCTTCATGGGTGAAACTTATGACCAGGTAGCGAAGGAAGTTTCACGTATGCCTTACGACGTAGTGAAGGGCGAAAACAACACTCCCCGTGTTTCCATCGACGGTCGTAATTACACACCCCAGGAAATCTCAGCAATGGTGCTTCAGAAGATGAAGAAGACGGCTGAAGACTACCTCGGTCAGGAAGTTACGGATGCTGTTATCACCGTTCCTGCTTACTTCTCTGACTCACAGCGTCAGGCAACAAAGGAAGCGGGTCAGATTGCAGGTCTTAACGTACAGCGTATCGTGAATGAACC
>CALCUV010000130.1 GCA_937906765.1 uncultured Prevotella sp. | reverse complement strand
CCATCTTTTGTTCCGTCACTTCTAACCCGTAGTCCGTAAACTTCTTTACGAGGTAGTCTCCACAAGCGTCGTGGGCGGCAGAGTTAGGAATGCGCGGGCCGAAGTTACATTGGTCCACGATGAACTGATAAGCAGAATCGGCGCTGAAATTCACCGTTGCCACCTGCTCCGTCTTGTTTTCGGCAGGGGCAGATTCCGTTTTTTTTGTTCCTCCGCCACACGCACAAAGGAGGGGGAAGAGGAAGAGAGGGAGGTATTTCATGTGAGATAATATAAAGCAAAGGTTCTAGAGTTTCTAGAATATCTAGAGTTTCTAGAAGCCCTATGCAATTTCTAAAACAGTACGCGCAAGAAGTTAGCGCCCCAGAGTTTGCGGAGGTCCTCATCCGTGAGACCCTCTGCCTGTAGGCGGCGCGTAAGATGAATCATGTCGGCAGCAGATGCCAAACCGGGAACACCACCATCCCCATCGAAATCACTGCCTATACCTATGTGGTCAATGCCTGCCACTTCAATCATGTGGAGTATATGACGCACGGCATCTTCTACCGTTGCCTGTTCGTCTTCTCGGAGAAAACCAGGGTAGAAAGTTGCTTGTGCCACCCCGCCTTGCTTTGCGAGGGCACGGAGTTGGTCATCCGTAAGATTGCGAGGGTGATTACAGAGCGCACGTGCCGAAGAATGCGTGCAGGCTACGGGACGCTTGCTACGCTCCAAGACTTCATAGAATGTAGATTCCGCCGCGTGGCTCAAGTCAATAAGCATGCCCACACGGTTTAACTCTTCCACCGCCGCACGTCCCAGTTCGCTGAGTCCGCCATGCTCATTGTTGCTCTTACGTGCTGAATCGCAGAGGTCGTTATCCCCATTGTGGCACAAGGTCAAGTAACGCACACCCATATCCCAGAACTTGCGGATATTCTTCAAGTCCTTGCCGAGAGCATAACCGTTTTCAATGCCTAAAACCACCGATTTCTTGCCCTCAAACTTATTGCGCATGAGGTCTTCTCGGGTTAAGGCGATGCAGAATCCCTCTGTGGCGCTCACCATTGTCTTTAGGCGGTTGATAATTGTAGCAGCCTTCTCCGTAGCAGCCTGAAGGGCTTCGGCATTTCTGCCTTGCTGCTCCAGGTAAGCCACCATACACGCCGCATCTAACTTACCTTCGGTCATCTTATGGGCATCCACGAGCAAGTTTGGGTCACGGCGTTGAAAGTTCACGTCTTTGTCAAACTGCATTGCCGTATCACAGTGGGAGTCTATCGTAAGGATGCGCTGGTGGAGTGACTTTGCCTTGCGGAAACCTTCCGCTTCGCCAACAAAGTGGCAGAAAAGGGGCAACATGCAAGTGTCACGATTCAGAATGAAGCATTCAGGGTGCCATTGCACTCCCATGACGCTCTTAAAGTCCGTACTTTCTACGCCTTCAATTATTCCATCTGCCGCTGTAGCAGTCACGCGAAGCAGTGGACCTGGAGTAGCCACGGCTTGGTGGTGGAAAGAATTGACGGCAACTCTTGTGCCGAGCGTTTTGCCAATGATGCTGTCTTCTAAGGCTGTAACCGTGTGCGACGCAACAAACCTTGGCATTTGTTGCGAATGCTTAAGAAGAACCGCATCAGGCATGCACGTCTTGATGTCCTGATGAAGCGTGCCTCCAAGTGCTGCAACGATGACTTGAAGTCCGCGACAAATGCCAAACATAGGAATACCGCGGTCGTAGGCTAAGCGAGCCAGCAGTAACTCATGATTGTCACGCGCGGGGTTTACTCCTCCGAGTTGCGGAAGAGGTTCTTCGCCCAGCAAGAGTGGGTTGATGTCGCCGCCTCCAGAGAGAAGGATGCCATCTACACTTTCTAACTGCCCCAAGATTTGCTCAGGGTCCTCGATGGGAGGAAGCGCCACGGCAATACCTCCCGCAGCAATCACGCTACGGTAATAACCTTCGGCGAGTTCTAACCCTTTTTCACCAAAGTTTCCACTAATGCCAATTACTGGGCGTTGTGTGTGGTTGGGGTAACG
>CALCUV010000129.1 GCA_937906765.1 uncultured Prevotella sp. | reverse complement strand
AAAAGAATGATAAGAAGGGCAAACTTGTTCTTATCGCGCAAGCCGAGACGGTCGCCCATGAGGAGGCGGAGTTCACAAAGTTGCTTGCGTGTGCGCATAGCATCATCACCACTGAGGATGAGAATGAGGTCGCCGGGTTTTGCGTCCATCTTCACCTTGAGGGCTTCGAGCACTTCGGGAGTGTAGAACTTATCTACGGAACTCTTAACGCTACCATCTTCGCCTACACGAGCATATACAAGACCCTTGGCGCCAATCTGCTGACTCTTCACGAAGTTAGTGAGTTCGTCAAGCTGCTTGCGGGTATAAACGGCACAACCAGGTGCACAGATACCGCCGATATACTCGGCGTCGTTAAATACGGCAAACTCGCCAGTGCCCTTCATCACGTCCATCAATTCTACAAACTCCATGCCGAAGCGCATATCGGGTTTGTCAGAACCGAAGCGACGCATTGCATCTGCCCAAGGGAGTCGGAGGAAGGGAGTTTCACCCAAGTCAACGCCACGAACTTCTTTAAAGAGGTACTTCGTGAGGGCTTCAAATGTATTGATTACGTCATCTTGTTCTACGAACGACATTTCACAATCTATCTGTGTGAATTCGGGTTGACGGTCTGCTCGGAGGTCTTCATCGCGGAAGCACTTTACAATTTGGAAGTAGCGGTCAAAACCAGCTACCATCAACAATTGTTTCAACGTTTGCGGACTCTGGGGAAGGGCATAGAATTGTCCGGGATTCATGCGTGAGGGCACGATGAAGTCGCGAGCACCTTCGGGCGTAGAACCCACGAGCACGGGAGTTTCAACCTCCATGAATCCGAGACTATCGAGGAAATTACGCACGGCGATACAGAACTTGTGGCGTAATTCAAGATTGCTACGCACACAATCGCGGCGCAAGTCAAGGTAGCGATACTTCATGCGGATGTCGTCGCCACCGTCCGTATTATTTTCAATTGTGAAGGGAGGTGTTGCCGAAGCGTTGAGCACGTTGAGCGTATCAACGATAATTTCAATAGCGCCCGTGGGGATATTCTCATTTTTTGAGAAGCGCTCATTTACGGCACCCG
>CALCUV010000128.1 GCA_937906765.1 uncultured Prevotella sp. | reverse complement strand
GAGAGGGCATAAGGGGAAAGGAGAAAGGAGAAAGGAGAAAGACCATGCGGAACGTTATCCGAATAGACTACTCTCTATCACCCAATTATAACTTGTAATTAGGAACTTGTTGAATAAAAAGAAAGGAGAAAGGGGAATGGAGAATATGCAGGTGCTAAATGTCCCGCATGGAAATTTCTCCTTTCTCATTTCTCCTTTCTCATTTATTAAATGCGTGCCTTAATAGCTTCCGTCTGCGCTTCATAACCAGGCTTGCCGAGGAGGGCAAACATGTTGCGCTTGTAGTCTTCCACACCGGGCTGGTCGAAAGGATTCACACCGAGCACGAGACCGCTGATGCCGCAACCGATTTCGAAGAAGTAGATGAGTTGACCGATGTTATAAGCATCCAACTTTGACATTGAAATGCGAATGTTGGGCACACCGCCGTCAACGTGAGCGAGGAGCGTACCGAGTTCTGCCATCTTGTTGACTTCATCCACACGCTTGCCTTCGAGGAAGTTCAATCCGTCGAGGTTTTCATCATCGTGGGGGAAGAGGAGTTTGTGGCACTGTTCTTCCACAGAGATTACGGTTTCAAACACAGTGCGTTCGCCGTCCTGAATCCACTGACCCATGGAGTGGAGGTCGGTAGAGAAATCTACAGCAGCAGGGAAGATTCCCTTGTGCTGCTTACCTTCACTTTCGCCATAGAGTTGCTTCCACCATTCGTTCACGTAGTGGAGCTTGGGCTGATAGTTTACGAGGATTTCAATCTTCTTACCGCTCTGGTAAATTGCATTGCGCACAGCAGCATAAAGCGCCGCGGGATTTTCCATCATGGGAACATCTGCGCCACACTGCTTTTCCATATCTGCAGCACCCTGAACGAGGGCGTCAATATCAAAACCAGCGCAAGCAATAGGAAGAAGACCTACGGGAGTAAGCACAGAGAAGCGACCGCCTACGTTATCAGGGATGATGAAACTCTTGTAACCTTCCTTGTCAGCCGTAACGCGTGCAGCGCCCTTCTTTGCATCGGTGATGGCAACGATAACCTTCTGTGCCACTTCCTTACCGCGCTGTTCTTCACATTGCTTCTTGAGGAGGCGGAAAGCGAGAGCAGTTTCGGTAGTTGTACCTGACTTAGAGATATTAATCACGCCGAACTTGCGGTTCTTGAGATATTCAGTAAGTTCGTAAAGATAGTCTTCACCGATGTTGTTACCTGCGAAAAGGATTACGGGGTTCTTGCCGTCGTTAGCGAGCCATTCAAAACTGTTGCCGAGTGCTTCGATAATCGCACGCGCACCGAGGTAACTACCACCGATACCTGCCACAACGATAGTGTCGCAATTTTCGCGCAACACCTGAGCCGTCTGCTTAATATCAGCAAGGTGTTCTGCAGTAATTGAAGAAGGAAGGTGGAGCCAACCGAGGAAGTCATTGCCAGCGCAAGTGCCTGCTTCGAGCGCCTGTTGCGCTGCCTTTACCTGGGGTTCGAGAGATGCTACTGCTTCAGCTGAGAGGAAGGGAGTAGCCTTTGAGATGTCGAGCTTAATCATAATGGTTATGTGTTGTTATTATTATTCAAATCAATTACGTGAAGCGAGAGCATGATGAGTCAACGTTTTATCGCTCAACCGCTTTCAGGATGCAAAATTAAGGTAATTCATTTGATGGGCAAAATAAAAGTCCACCGAATTTGCCACTTTGGCAAATGTGTGGTAATTTTGCACAAAACTAGTTCGGCTGAAGCATGGAATACAAGAAAATTTACTCCCCCGAAGAACTTAAGGAACTCGCAGAATGGTTTAAGCAAAACCTTGACAAGTTTCCCGACACCATATCAATAAATAGTGGCACACACGTAAAGAACGTGCGCCACACGGCATCTATCTTTCAGGAAATCGCAGCAAAAGTAGGCCACAAAAAGATGTATGGCGGACACATGCGCCAATTCTTTACCCTGCGTGAACAAATCATAAAGCATTGGGAGCAAGAAGCATTTGAGAAAGAGATTGACTCTATTCCCGTTTAACCTCACCTTAGAAGGATTCCATTACGGGAAGAAGAACTAAAAATAGTAAGTCGAACGGTGGCAATACTTTTGCCCAAATGTGGTTGTCTAGTAAACTTTGAAATCTCACATTTTAAACATCCGTATCCCCAATAAATCGGTATGTAGGTATGATTTTTGGGAATCAAGTCCCCTATTAACAAACATTAATATCAAAGTAACCTGAGACCACGCAATTCGATACCATCTGTATCGTGTTTTAGAGAGAGAACACGAATCTCACGAATAACACGAATCCTTGCGGGTTATTGCCTTGCTCATCGCATACGAATAACACGAATGTCCATGCGGAGCACGTGTTACTGTATGTGCAAAAAAATCCGGATGGTTATTCGTGTTATTCGTATGCGATGAGCAAATCTTAGTCTGCATAGTAATTGACTTACGCGACCTTCGGTTCGTGAAATTCGTGAAATTCGTGTTCTAAAAGAATACATCCTGTAAAACACTAATTATTGTTGTCTTTGCAAAAGTTTACCGGACAGTAAAAATAATTGCCAAAACAATAATAGACATCGGGCGCACAAAGAGTGACTTTGTGCGCCCGATGTCTATTATCGTAACTCGCATTTCTATTAGAGGAACAACGCATTGTCAAGTGCGCCGTCCGTTTCACTATTTATGACGTAATGTGCGCGCTTCATTTTCTCCTCTTCAGGCATTTGCAGGGCCATCCACGCCAATGCCTTATCACGCGTCACCTTATCACGCGCCATAACTCTGCGCACGCGGGTTTCCCGTGAGGCGGTGACGAGAATTACTTGGTCAACAAGGTGTTCAAATCCCGATTCGTAAAGCAAGGCACACTCCATGAACACACGCTCATGCTCCTGCGACTTTTCGGATGCCCATTCGCGGAATGCCTCTGCCACACGGGGATGCACAATTGCATCTACGCGCTCGGCATATTCCTTTCCGCGACAGATATATGCCGCCAAAACGGGTTTCTGCAACTTTCCTTCAGCGTCGTACACCTCATCCCCCACCAATTCAGAGAGTTCGCGGCGCACGTCTGCTGAAGTGCGAATAATGCGCTTGGCTTCGTCGTCGCAATAAAAAATGGGGTAACCCGCTGCTTCCAATTGTCGGCAATAGAAACTCTTGCCCGACCCTATTCCTCCGGTAATTGCGTAAGTCATTGTCCACTCTTTTTTTCGATAAGGTATTCTACTTCCTGCTGACTGAGGCGCAAATGGAACACTGCTTCAGGTTGGCGCTCTAAGCGTATGACACAGGTTTTATCCTCCGTATCTTCCAAATCATTCGCATCGAGAACGAGCGTAAAATCCTTCTCCGTCACGTCATTATACACCTTCATGCCCACCTGGAACGTCACATTCACCTTCATAGGAAAGGTACGCAAACACACGTCTTCGGGAAAGTTCAGTGGCTGTATGGGAAGGGAGAGTGTCTTTTCCACAAGTCGGTCCACCTCTACCGAAAGTTGCACCGTGTCAGGCGAGAACTTCACCCCCTTTACGTTGCGCAACTCAACGGGAGCGGTAAAGTTTTCCGTCAGATTCGAAAAATAGAAAGGAAGCGTATATGCCGCCGAAATGGTGTCGAGTTGATATTCGTTAGCATAGGCTGTCACCTCTGAGGGTTGGAGTTTTTTGCTCACGATGTAAAAACCATCTGCCGCGACTAACTTTCCCTGCAAGCGAGGTTCCACCGTTTTCTTCGTGCCATAACTATAGTAATATTCCAACGTATCAGGCAACAACGCAAGCATCTCTGTTGAGGGTTGGAAATTACTCATGACGCTTTGCATCACGTCATCATGCGGAATTCTTACGTAACAAGTGGGGTTTGCATAAGCCGTAAAATCAACCTTTACAGGGCTTGGTGTCAGCAAGTAACGATAGGCAAAGAGCGTAAAGTTACGGTCGCGAAGAGACACACGCAGATGTTTCGGCAATTCGGTAGTCACCACCACATTTTCGGGAACGTTTTCCAATTCCATGGGAACCGTGACTTCCGCAGAGTTGGTTTCGTTAAACGCTTCAAAACACCAGAAGGCGGTTGAGAGCATTAGGAAGAACAAAAAAGTCAAGAATGACTTGTTTCTTACTGAAACTAAGGCAATCTTGACCTTTGCGTGGATGAAAGAGAATATCTTCATCATGGGGAAAAGCGTTTTACTTGTTTTCGCCTACGGGAGATGCAACAGGATTAATACCATCCTTGTGCACACGAATCTTAACGCCAGAAGCAACTTCGAGAGTGACAACACCATCCATATCTACGTTGCGTACAACGCCGTAAATACCACCAATGGTAATAACTTCCTGACCTACGGTAAGAGAATTGCGGAAATTTTGTGCTTCCTTCTGCTTCTTCTGCTGAGGACGAATCATGAAGAAATACATGATTGCGAACATTGCTACGAGCATGATGATCATGCTCCAACCGTTACCTCCTTGACCAGAAGTTGTCTGTAAAAATGCAAATAACATAGTTTATTCGAGTTTAATAATTATGATTTTATGATATAAAAGTGCGGTAATTTGGAGAAGGAGTTTACTTCTTCTTCATTGAAATCTTCATCAAGATACGCTCCTTGTTCAAGCGCTTACAGATGTTGTCGAGTTGCCCATTCACAAATGCGCCACTCTTAGGCGTGCTGTAGTTCTTGGCAATCTCTACGTATTCGTTAATGCTTACGTTCAAGGGGATGTCTGAGAAAGTGAGGATTTCTGCCAATGCCGTTTGTATAATCACTTTATCCATCAATGCGATGCGGTCAAAGTCCCACTTCAAACAGTTCGTGCGGAGGTGACCTCTGAGTTCTTCGCCGCGCTCAATGGTTTGGCGGAAGAGTTGGAAGGCAAACTCGCGGTCTTCTTCAACTGCAAATTCTGAGAGCAAGGGCATGTCGGGTTTAGATTCGCCGTTGAAGAGTCCCAGGGTCTTAATCACAAAATTGTCAATGACCTCTTTGTCATCGTTCCAATAAATGCTGTGGTCTTCAAGTGTGCTTTCGAGCAACTCATTTTCGAGCAAGTACTCCTTATAAAGGCGACGCACCAACTCACGATCCGCCTTGATGCTGTAGTCTCCCTTATGGATATACTCGTGATAGATGGAACTTTCAGTGAATGACTTATAGACGTTTCTAATCAACGCATCGTCCTCCATCCATTCCTGCTTCTCGGTTTCAAGATAATCCAGCAACACCTTGTTGCTCGCCATTTTCTGCAGGAGTTTGTTTTCGGCCAAATACTTATCAATAGGCAACTCGTCAGAAGCAACTCCCAAGCGTTCGGCACGCGCAAGACGCGCATCTTCACGGCGCTCTGCGGTGTACTTTACTTGAACAAGGAGCGAGAGGAGAAACTTATAGAGTTCATACGACTTCAAAAGACTAAACTCAAGTTCCCTTTCCGCTGCATCAAGGGACTTATCTTCGTTCTGAACGTAAGCATACACCAATTGTACAACCTTCGTTCTTATGAGTTCACGATTAATCATTGTTCACTTCGTTTTATAAATCTCGGCAAAGATAACAATAAATATGGAATTACTCCCTTACGAGCGGGCAAATTATCTTGTGAATACGGAGAAAAGGACGACATACAAAGTTTTTTACACAAAATATTGCACATGTGCTTGGCAGTTCAGAAAATTCGTTGCAATTTCGCCACCGAATATTTAAAACCACTTTTGAAATAGATTAATCAGATGAACGGAAAAGTTGAAAACGACATTCTCTTTAGCAAGTCAGTAAAGGCAGGTAAGCGTATTTATTATATCGATGTGAAGCGCGACCGTCACGATGAACTCTACCTCTCACTCACCGAGAGCAAGCGCGTTAAGGAGGGTACGGAGGAATTGCGCCCCGTATTTGAAAAACACAAAATCTTCCTCTATCGCGAAGACCTCGAAAAGTTCCTCGAAGCATTCTCTGACGCTGCTCAATTTGCTATTGAAAAGCAACCCGCTCAACCTCGCTACTCACGCTATGAAGAAGCGCCCGTTGTGACAGAGGAAGTTGCTGAAGAAGTTGCCATCGAAAACGAAGCAGAAGAGAGCAACGAAATCAAGCTTGGCGAATTGGAATTTTAATGAAAGAATAAAAAGTGTGTGGACCGCGGTTCACACACTTTTTATTTGCTTTTACTCCTAACTTACTGCCGCTCCATCTTGCGCACCTTTGACTTAAAGTTCAGCCAAAACATGATGCCGGCGCTTGTAAGTCCCAGAGGGAATGACCACCATATTCCGACCAGCCCTAAGTCACACACAAAGCCCAGCACATAGGCAGCAGGAAGGGAGATGAGTACGTAAGCCACGAAGGAGATTACAACCATTTGCTTTACCTCAGAGATGCCACGAAGCGCATTGGAGAAGGTGCACTGTAACCCATCACCAAATTGATAAACAACAAAAGGAATCACCAGCGAAGCTACAACAAGCGCAACGTCATGACTGTTGGTGAACCACACACCTAAGTCGCTTCGGAACGTGAGCATCAGCGCCGACACACCAACTGCCATGGCGAGAATCAAGCGAAATCCCGTAGCCACCGTGCGCCTCAGGTTGGGCAGGTCGTAACTTCCATGATAATTGCTTACTCGAACTGTGATGGCGGCTGCCATTCCATAATAAAGCATAAAACCTAATTGCCCCACCGTGAGCATCACTTGATGGGCCGCAAGAGCAAGACTTCCCAACCACCCTACCATAACGGCGGTCAAACTAAACGAAGCGGTTTCCATCGTTATCTGAAGCGCTATGGGGAGTCCTAATTTATTAATTTCCAGAAAGTCGCGGCGATTCACCTGGGACTTTAAGAACCCTTCACGATACGCACGATAGCGCGAAACGGAGAAGAAATAAACCGCAAAGCAAACGACCATCATGATGCGTGAAAAGAGCGTAGCGATCCCTGCTCCCAAAAGTCCCATTTCAGGGAAACCGCAATTTCCGTAAATCAGCAACCAGTTTCCCACTATGTTCAGCAGGTTTCCGCCTAACAAAAACCACATTGCCGTACGTGTGTCGGTAATGCCATCGGCAAACTGCTTGAAGGCATTGAAGAGCATGACAAACACAATGGAAATGAGCAACGTAAGATAGTAAGGTCGCATCAAGGGCAAGAGTTCATCGGGCTGTCCTAAGCGGTGAAGATTCAAGTAAAGCACAACCATTCCCAAGGTCAGCAGAATTGCCATCAACAGATTGGCAATCAGTCCGTTCTTTAAGCGACCGCCGATGGATAAACTATCATTCCGCCCAAACAAACGCCCAACGATGGGGGTCAAACCGTAAGAGAATCCCGTGGCAAACATAATCACGAGGTTGAACATGTTATTTACAAACCCCGCCGCGGCTAACTCGTCCGTGCCATACCGACCCACCATCAACGTGTCGGCAAGGCTGAGGACGATAATCCCTAATTGCCCAACAACAATGGGAAGTCCGAGTTTCAACAAGGCGAAACTATGCTGTTTATAATCCAATAATTGCATCGTAAATTTCTTTGATTTTCTCCCCTATCCCAAATGCGCAAAACTAAGTTACTTATAGTTTCAATTAAGTCACTAACAATTTTCAGTAAGAGTAACTTAGTTTTTCACGTCTGAGATTGAATTTGGAGTGCAAAGGTCGGAATTATTTTAGTAATAAAGTAGGAGTTTGCTAAGGAAAATAAAATCACATGCCATTGTGTGAAAGAAAAAAATCAAGTCCTATTTTAAGAAAACTCTCGTTTCTTTACATGTGTTGAAATCAGGCCCTCTTCCCTCCTACGGCGCGACTCCCGCTATCTTAAGGGAAACTGCGGAAATGCTAAGAGGAAACTGAGAGAATGTTATCATACCCCCTCCCCGCCTACGGAGGTACTCCCCCTATCTTAAGGGAAACAGCGGAAATGCTACGAGGGAACAGAGAGAATGTTATCATACCCCCTCCCCGCCAAAGGCGGTACTCCCCCTATCTTAAGGGGAGAGTATGGTTAGATACTTCCGTTAGAAAATTAGGTGAATGACCATTTGAGAATACCGTTAGTAAACACCGGAGAATACATCCCGAATGGTGCTCTCCCCTTAAGATAGGGGGAGTACCGCCTTTGGCGGGGAGGGGGTATGATTACTA
>CALCUV010000127.1 GCA_937906765.1 uncultured Prevotella sp. | reverse complement strand
GCATTGTGGCGGTTGGTCCCGATGCTGAGGCATTCCGCCATACGTGTGACTATATCCGTGCGGCGCGTAACTGTCCTTTGTATGTCAATGTGAAAAATACTTCAGATGAGGACTCACAGGCAGACTTCCTTTATGCAGATTGTAACGATTGGAAGGCGCATGTGGATGCTTTCCTGCCCCACGTTCACGACAAATCCGCACTCATGATTAAAAATATTTACCGCACGAAGGAATCTTACCAAGCCTGGAAGCAGTTAATCGCACGACCCGAAGTGCGCGTCAGTTTCGACCTCTACGACTTCGGCATCTGTTTCTTCGAAAAGCGACTCAACAAGGAGCATTTCGTAATCAACTATTATTAAGTCTTAAATTCGACGCATTAAGTAGCAAAGAATTTGCCCTATTTGAGACTTAAGAACGCATCTATTAGATATGATTTCAGATAGGTGAAAATCTCACGTTGGTTTGATATTCATTTATTTTTTTGACAGAAGAACAAAAGAACAAAAAAATTATGCCCTTATGTTCTTATGTCTTAAGAATACATGTGTGACTCCGTGAGATCGGCGTGAGTCGCGTGCAGAAAAGAAACTGTGGCAGAAAATAAAGAATTATTGCTGTCCTGTAAACTTCCTCTTTATTTTTAGAACACGAATTCCACGAATAACACGAATGACCACGCAGACAGAGATTTGCTAATCGCATACGAATTTCACGAATACCCTCCGGATGGTAACAAATCGTGGTATTGACTTGTGCAACCTTCGGTTTGTGTTATAAAAATGCCCCGCACGGTGATTCGTGTTATTCGTATGCGATTAGCAAAAAAATATATCCCCCACGGTAATTGACTTGCGCGACCTTTTGGTTCGTGTTATTCGTGAAATTCGTGTTCTCTAAAACATAGAAACTCTGTATTCTTTCGGTTGTTGTACGATAAGGGGTTGTATAAGCACAACGATTTATCAGACTAAGAGTTTTCTGTATTAACCGGATTGTAAGAATAAAGAATTGGTGTCTGATAATTTCAAGTTTATCAGACACCAATTCTTTTAGCCGTATGTTGTAAATCAACGATTGTGATTACGCTTCCACCATCTCAAACGTCATGCTTACGTCTTGCTTTGGGCGGTCGCCTCGGAGCGTTTCGCAGGCTTGAATGCGTTCAACGACGTCGAGTCCCTCAGTAACTTCGCCGAAAACGGTATATTGTCCGTCGAGGAAGGGAGTTCCGCCGAGGGTGGTGTATGTTTCGCGCTGCTCAGGGGTAAATTCAGGAGCGCCTAATTCCTTACAACGCTGTTTGCTAAGGGCAATGAGTTCTTCTTGAAGCGCAAGGAGTCCGTCGCGGTCGCGATTGCGGCGGAGGTTCATGATAGTTTCGCGGTGCTCAGCGGTAATGGCGTTAAAAACATCCTGTTGCTGTTGCATCGCCATCTGCTTTTCGAGTTGCTTCAACTCTTGTTCTTTATACACTTTGCCCCACACGATGTAGAATTGACTACCGCTGCTCTCGCGTTTGGGATTCATGTCGTCGCCCAAGCGAGCTGCGCTCAAGGCTCCGCGTTTGTGGAAGAGTTCGGGGACTTTTATTTCGGCGGGGATGGGATATCCAGGGCCACCTGTGCCCAACATTTTTCCGGCAGGCGCACCAATGCTGTCGGGGTCGCCACCTTGAATCATGAAATCCTTAATGACGCGGTGGAAAAGCGTATTGTTGAGCGTGCCTTCCTTAACGAGTTTGATGAAATTATCGCGATGGAGTGGCGTTTCGTCGTAAAGGCGCACGGTGATTGTACCTTCGGTAGTGATAATTCGGATGTGTGTGGACATAAGATAGATGAAGTTTTGAGGTTATGGGGTTTAGAGGTCATAAGGTCGTAGTTTGGAGTTTGAAGACAGCAGAACAGAAGAACAAAATAGCATGTATTTTTGAACCATTGTGCTTCTGTTAATAAAAATCTTGAACTACAGCAGCATGCAAGAACTAAAGGTGCGCACGGTTCTTAAAACCTGAAAGCGAAGCGCCCTTATAACCTTAAAACCTCCCCGCAAAATTACGCATTTCCCTAAGAATCACGCACGATAGTGGTAAAAATTCTTAAAATAGCGCCTACTTCAAAATAAAGTTGTACTTTTGCCCCCGACTTTATCGAACACATATAATAATATATAACACAAATGGAAAAATTAAGCTATGCTTTGGGTATGATTATCGGTCATAATCTCAAAGGTATGAACATTGAAGGACTTAACACTCAGGAATTTTCTGCAGGAGTAGCCGCTGTGCTCGCAGGCGAAAAGACTACGCTCACCGACATTGAGGCGCAGACGCTCGTACAAAAGTATATGCAGGAAAAGGAAGCAGAAGCCAGCAAAGCAGCTCGCGCAGAAGGCGAAGCATTCTTGGAAGAAAATGCAAAGAAAGACGAAGTGGTAGTACTCCCCAGCGGTTTGCAGTACACAATTCTCACGGAAGGCACAGGCAAAAAGCCTTCGGCAACAGACCAAGTGAAGTGCCACTACGAAGGTCGCTTAATCTCAGGCGAAGTATTCGATAGCAGCTACCGCCATGGCGAACCCGCCGTATTCCCCCTCAATGGCGTTATCGCAGGTTGGACAGAAGGCGTACAACTTATGGGTGAAGGCGCAAAGTTCCGCTTCTTCATTCCCTACCACCTCGCTTACGGCGAACGCGGTGCGGGTCAGAGCATCCCTCCTTACGCAGCGCTCATTTTTGATGTAGAATTGATTGAAGTACTTTAATTGTTGAGGTTATAAGGTTTTAAGGTCGCTTCGCTCTAAGGTTATTAGGACCGTGCGGGTGGCGTAAAAAACTTAATATATTAGACCTAAAAACACTCTCTTTATAATTTTGAAAAAAAATAAACTCTAAACGATATGAAAAAGATTTTTCTCGTAGCTGCTGTAGCAGTAAGCGCGCTCTTTACAGCGTGTGACAAGTCTAGCGAAGTTACGCTCAAGACTGAAGTTGACACAATTGCTTATGAATTAGGTATGGCTACTTCTCCCGCAGACCAGCTTCCTGGTTTCCTTGTGCGTATGGGTAGCGACTCTGCTTGTGTTGCTGAATACCTTAAGGGTTTCAAGGAAGGTTTGAACTCAGCTGTTGACGCCAAGAGTTTGGCTTATGAAATGGGTAAGCAACATGGTTTTACAACAAAGAGCCAGACTCTTGCTCAAGTTTCGGAGCAAATCTTCGGTGAAGCGTCTGAAGAGCAGTTGAATGCTGAACTCTTCTTGGCAGGTTTCATGGATGTTATCGACAATAAGGTAAAGCTCTACCGCGATTCTATTCAGGTGACACAGCAATTGGCACAGTATGAACTTCAAAGCAAGATTTCTGCATTGATTGAGAAGCGTGAAGCTAAGGAATACGCTCCCAACAAGCAGGCTGGTGAAGAATTCCTCGCTGCTAAGGCTAAGGAAGAAGGCGTAGTTGCTTTGTCAAACGGCGTGCTCTACAAGGTAATTAAGGAAGGCAATAAGAATGGCAAGAAGCCCGCTCTCACTGACAAGATTAAGATTGCCTACAAGGGAACTACCATAGATGGCCAAGAATTTGACAGTAACGAAGAAATTGAATTTCCCCTCGATCGCATGATAGAGGGTTGGAAGATTGCGCTTCCCGAAATGACAGAAGGCAGTAAGTGGGAAATTTACATTCCTCAGGAACTTGCTTACGGCAAGCGCGGAAGCATGCCCGACATCAAGCCTTACTCAGCGCTCGTGTTCGAAGTTGAACTCTTCGCTGTAACTTCACCCGAAGTTAAGAAGTAAGTTTTCCCCTTAGATTAACGGCAAGCAGATAAGCTGGAAGCATTGCCCCCGCTTATCTGCTTGTTTTCGTTTCTATAAAGAATATAGTCACGTTTCTTCCTCACCTAATATCCACTAAAACTTAATTTGTTATGAAGAAATTATTCTTTCTGCTACTCTTCTTCGGCATAAGCATTGCAAGTTGGGCACAGACAACAACGGTTAACACCAATAAGTTGATTCTTAAAACCGAAACGGACACCATCATATACGAACTCGGTGTTGCAAGTTCACCCGCCGACATGCTCTTTGATTTTCTCCAAAGAATGGAATGCTATGACTCCACAGCCACGGACCTTTATATCAAAGGATTTATAGATGGTTTTAAAATTACAACTAAGAATAAAGCCTATGAATTAGGCAAACAACATGGTATGCAAATCTTGATTCAATCCATTCCTGAAGTTGCTAAACAAATATATGGAGAAGAATCAAGCGAAAAACTTAATGTGAACCTCTTCGTTGCTGGATTTCTGGATATGATTAAGGGAGAATCACGTCTTATTATCGATGGAAAACCTATAACTCAAGCAATGGCGCAAATGGATTTTCAGCAACGCCTCCAGTCACTCAAAGAGAAACGCGAAGCTGAAACATATCTCCCTAACCGTCTTGCAGGCGAAGCATTCTTAGCGAAAATGGCAAAAGAACCTGGAGTAATGGCGCTTGAACAAGGTGTTCTTTACAAGGTTATTAAGACAGGTGCGAATGATAGTAAGCATCCCACTCTCGACAATACGGTTAAAATTGCTTATAAGGGTAGCACCATTGAAGGAGAGGTTTTTGATGAGAGCGAAGTCTCAGAATTTCTCCTCAGTCAGTTGATTGAAGGTTGGCAAATTGCACTTCCTAAAATGACTGTTGGAAGTAAATGGACCATTTATTTACCTTATGAAGTGGCTTACGGAAAGCGTGGGTCGTTGCCCTCAATTAAACCTTACTCTGTGCTTATTTTTGAAATTGAACTTCTGGATATTCTCCCCTAAAATTTGAACAAATGAAAAAATTGCTCCTTCTCCTCCTTGCCCTTGGCGTATTTGCGGGCATGGATGCTCAAAAGACAAAGAAAAAGAACCCTCCCAAAAAGGCGAAGACTTATGTAAACACGCTTACTCCTGTCTCTGCTGACAGTGCAAGTTATGCCATCGGTGTGCTTCAAGCAGCGTCGCTCAAGCAGTATCTTATGCAGACGGAAGGGGTTGACTCTGCTCACATAGAGGTAGCCCTTTCGGCGCTTACGTCTAACCTTCGTGCAGAAGAGGTTGACCGCCTTATTGCTTTTGCTTCAGGATTGAAGATTGCAAGAATGAACGCTGAAATGGCGCCTCGTTTCAATCAGCAACTTACGGGAAAGGCGGACACTACTTACCTCAACGTGGCACTGATGAACCAAGCGCTCGTCGATGTGAATACAGGAAAGGCAACTATGCTTACCCCCGAACAGGCCATGTCGCTCATGGAGCGCCAGGAAAAGTTCGTGGCTGAAGGTATGCGCCTTGAAAACCAAAAATGGTTGGATGAAAATGCACAAAAGGAAGGTGTGGTGACAACGGAAAGCGGTTTGCAATACAAGGTGTTAGTGCAAGGCACTGGCGAAAAGGCAACAAAGGAATCTATGGTAGAAGTGCACTACGAAGGTTCGCTCATTGACGGCACCGTGTTTGACAGCAGTTACAAGCGTAACCAAACAGCATCGTTCAAGCCTACTCAAGTAATCAAGGGTTGGACAGAAGCGCTCCAGATGATGCCTGTGGGTTCTACGTGGGAACTTTACATCCCTTACAATCTTGCTTATGGCGAACGTGGCAACCAAAACATTCCTCCTTATTCCACACTCATCTTCAAGGTGCAGGTAATTGCGGTGAAGTAAAAGAGTGAAACGCACTTGAAAGTCCGTTCAAGGGCGCATGAATACACCTTGGAGGCATTCCGAAGTCGGGATGCCTCCAATTTTTTTGTTTGACAAAATGCTTTTGGGGATAATATAGAAATTGTCTTAGTTACTTAAACAGCCTCCCTTGTTACCCCCGTAAAACGAAATCAGACATAGGCGTTTTTAAGTAAGACTTACGACGCACAAAGTTACTAATTGTGCGTGCAGTAAGTAATTTTGTGCGTCGCCAGTTAGATGCAGTTGCGTTTCAAATACAAAAATGAGATTTTAAGCGCCGTAAAATGCCAAAAATCAGGCGTAAGAACGCCTGTGCCTTCCTATTTTACGCCAGTTTTCCTAATTTTCGTAACACCAAGTCACTCGCATTAAGAAAAAACTTGTATATTTGCACGTTGAAAATTACCCCTTTAGGAAATTCACCTGTTTTTTGGGCTCCTGAGAGGTTAATTTTTCACCCTTCTAACGCATATAATAATATTAAATAAACAATAATTCAACAACAATGCAAAACAAAGGATTTGTAAAAACAATCGCTGTGTTGCTGTTCTTGACTTGCTGCTTCTACTTCTCGTTCTCATTCGTAACGGGTCACTATCAGAAGAAGGCAGAAGAAATTACTGCAGCACAGGGCGTTGACGCCGGAAAGGCTTATCTCGATTCGATGCGCAACGAAAAGGTTTACCTCAACTGGAAAACCCTTAAGGAGTGTGAAGAACTCGAAATCGGTCTTGGCCTTGACCTCAAGGGCGGTATGAACGTAATTCTCGAAGTAAGCATTCCCGATGTGGTGAAGGCACTTGCTGGAGAAAGCAACGCAAATGACGTAGACCTCCTCGCAGCTATTGACAAAGCGAAAGAAGGTGCTAAGAAGGGTGAAGATGATTTCGTAACGCTCTTCGTTAAGGCTTACCAAGAAGTCAAGGGTGAAGACAAACTTGCTGGTCTCTTTGCTGAAAAGCTCAAGGAAAAAGGCATTGCTTACGATTCAAAAGACGCAGACGTTAAAAAGGCTATTGAAGACGAAGTTAACGCTGCTGTAGATAACACAAGTAAAGTAGTACGCTCACGTATTGACCGCTTCGGTGTGGCACAGCCTAACATCCAAATCCTTAAGGGTAAGGGTCAGGTTGGTCAGATTATGGTAGAAATGCCAGGTATTAAGGAACCCGAACGCGTACGTAACCTCCTTCAGGGTAGTGCTAACCTCGAATTCTGGGAAACTTACACCGTTTCAGAACTTCAAGCAGCAATTCAGGCTGTAGCACAAGTAGAATATCCTGTTGATACAACAACTACAACGCTCTTCCAACACCTCATGCCTACTCCTTATGGAGAAGCATGCGTTTTGGGTTATGCAAAGGGTTCTGACCGTGAAATGGTTGATGCAATCCTTGCTTCTGAAAAGGCACAGGCAGTTCTTCCCAAGGATCTCCAATTCGGTTGGTCAGTAAAGCCTGAAAACCAAAATCTTTATGCGCTCTATCTTCTCAAGAAGACCAATGGCGCGCCCGCACTTGCCGGAGACGTAATCGCAGATGCTAAAGACGACTTCGAACCTACTTTCCACCGCCCCATTGTTTCTATGACAATGACCACTCAAGGCGGTCGTGAATGGGCAAATATTACTCGCAAGAACCTCAAGCGCCCTGTTGCTATCGTTCTTGACGGATATGTTTACTCTGCTCCCACGATTCAGACAGAAATCACTGGCGGTATCTCACAAATCTCTGGTAATTTCACAACTGACGATACCAGAGACTTGGCAAACGTACTCAAGAGCGGTAAAATGCCTGCTCCTGCGAAGATTGTACAAGAAGAAACAGTTGGTCCGTCACTCGGTGAAGCGTCAATCAATGCTGGTTTCACAGCATGTGCAGTAGCATTCGTAGTATTGATGCTCTTCATGTGCGCATACTATGGCTTTATCCCCGGTATGGTTGCCAATTTCGCATTGATTCTTAACTTGTTCTTCACAATGGGTATCTTGTCATCATTCCAAGCAGTATTGACAATGTCGGGTATTGCCGGTATCGTGCTTGCTCTTGGTATGGCAGTTGGCGCCAACGTGCTTATCTTCGAACGTACAAAAGAAGAACTTCCTGCAGGTAAGGGCGCTCGTGCCGCTTTCGCCGATGGTTATAGCAACGCATTCTCTGCAATCTTCGACTCAAACTTGACTTCAATCATCACTGCTGTGATTTTGATGTACTTCGGTTCAGGTCCTATCAAAGGTTTCGCAACAACATTGATTATTGGTATCGTATGTTCATTCTTCACTGCTGTATATTTGAGTCGCATCGTGTTTATCTGGTGGGGTAAAACAAAAGCTATCCAAAACCTTACATTCACTACAGCTCTTTCTAAAAACGTATTTACAAACGCTAAATATAACTTCCTCGGTGCTCGCAAAGTTGCTTTCACTAT
>CALCUV010000126.1 GCA_937906765.1 uncultured Prevotella sp. | reverse complement strand
CGATACGCTTCCGTGCGCTTCGTTGGCAACCCCTTTTCTTCAAGGAACAATGCCGCCGCATCGCGTGCGTCATTCATCACCTCGCAACTGCCCTTGTCAAGCAGATGTCGGTAATCCTTGAAAAGTTGTATATATTGTTTTGAATTGGGCATAGATAGAGAAAGGAGAAATGAGAAAGGAGAAACGAGAAAGGTTACGCGGAGGTCACATCACTTACCTCACAAACCATCTTGTTTATTCGTTTATTATAAACTTGTCTATTAAATATCTGAATTTGCCACTTCTTCCTTAATCCAGTCAAAGCCACGCTCTTCAATTTCATAACCTAAAGCGGCCGTGCCTTCCTTAACGATGCGACCATTTACGAGAACGTGAACAAAGTCGGGCTTTAAGTAGTCCAACATACGCTGATAGTGCGTAATCACCATCGCACTCGTCTTCTCATTTCGGAGCATGTTGAACCCTTCTGCCACAATGCGGAGCGCATCTACGTCAAGGCCGGAATCGGTTTCGTCAAGAATCGAAAAACAAGGTTCAAGCACCGCCATCTGAAAGATTTCATTGCGCTTACGTTCGCCTCCCGAAAAACCTTCATTCACGCCGCGGCTCATGAAATGGGCATCGAGGCCCACAAGTTTGCGCTTTTCCTTCAGGAGTTTCAAGAAGTCACCCGCAGGTATGGTGGGTTCGCCAAAATAAGCACGTTTCGCGTTAATAGCTGCGCGCATAAAATTCGTCATTGAGACACCGGGGATTTCCGTAGGCGCCTGGAACGACATGAATATACCTTCGTGAGCACGATCTTCGGGAGAAAGCGCCAAGAGGTCCTTACCGTTGAACGTGATTGACCCTTCAGTTACGGTGTACTTAGGATTACCCACAAGCACATTGCTCAATGTGCTCTTTCCCGAACCGTTAGGCCCCATCAAGACGTGAACTTCGCCATCGCCAATAGTGAGATTCACGCCCTTAAGTATTTCCTTGCCTTCAACTGAAGCATGTAAGTTTTTTATTTCAAGCATAATTATTGGATATTTCAATTTATAACGGGCAAAATTACTTATTTATTTTTACACGCGAAAGAGGTTGCGAGAAAATAGGCAAAAAGCATGTTCTGAAAGCGATTAAAGGCCAACCACTTAAGACCCCCGAAAAACACTGTCAGAATTTGGAGAAATTCTATTACTTACTGCGCCCATTCTTAGTAACTTCGTGCGCACGAAGTCTCAAATTGTTTTACGCATCATTTACCCCCTCTTTTGCCTCTCACTTTCCGAGGCCACAAAATGCGGGTAAAAATCCCGAAACGTAGTTTCGAGCACATGCGCAAGAGAAAAGAAAATCGGAAGAATGCAAAAATATGCTATATATAATGTGTAGTGAAATATTTTTTTTCTACTTTTGCGCCAAAATCAACAAACATATGCAGAAGAATCTTGTAATTGTTGAGTCTCCTGCCAAAGCAAAAACCATTGAAAAGTTTTTGGGCGAAGACTACAAAGTGTTGTCCAGTTTCGGACACATTCGTGACTTGAAGAAAAAGGATTTCGGGGTGGACTTAAACACCTTCCAACCCGAATACGAGATATCCGCCGACAAGCAACACGTAGTTAGCGACCTCCGTGCGGCTGCCAAGAAAGCCGAAAACGTTTGGTTGGCATCCGATGAGGACCGCGAGGGAGAAGCCATCTCATGGCACCTTGCGGAAGTGTTAAACATTGACCCTGCAAAGGCGAAGCGCATCGTGTTTCACGAAATTACGAAACCCGCAATTCTTGACGCGATTCAGCATCCTCGAAGCATCGACCTCAATTTGGTAGATGCGCAACAGGCACGCCGAGTGCTCGACCGCCTTGTGGGATTCAAGCTCTCGCCTGTGCTTTGGCGCAAGGTGCGTCCCAATCTCTCGGCAGGCCGTGTGCAGAGTGTGGCCGTGCGACTCATTGTTGAGCGCGAGCGTGAAATCAATGCGTTCGTAGCAGAATCGGGTTACAAAGTGACAGCAGTATTCTGTGTGCCACAAGAAGACGGTGGCGAAAGTCTCATCAAGGCAGAACTCTCACAACGTTTCAACACGCAAGAAGAGGCTGAGGCTTTCTTGAAAACATGCACCAATGCGTCGTTCCGCGTAGCGCAAATCTCGAAACGCCCTACCAAACGCACACCCGCACCTCCCTTTACCACCTCCACACTTCAGCAAGAAGCGGCACGCAAACTGGGGTATCCCGTTGCGCTCACCATGCGCATTGCGCAATCACTCTATGAAAGCGGACACATCACCTACATGCGTACCGACTCTATGAATCTATCGCAACTCTGCCTCAACTCTTCAAAGAAGGTTATTGTGGAGCAGATGGGAAGTGAGTATCACAAGCGTCGCACCTACCAAACAAAGACCAAGGGTGCACAAGAAGCGCACGAAGCAATACGCCCCACCTACATGGAAAACGATTCCATTACGGGCACAGCACAAGAAAAGCGCCTTTACAACCTTATTTGGAAGCGCACGATTGCTTGTCAGATGGCAGATGCACAATTGGAAAAGACTACCATCACTATTGACATGCTCAATGAGGAAGGTAAGGTTGCTCCTCTTAATTTCGTAGCACAGGGTGAGGTGGTTATTTTCGACGGTTTCCTTCAGGTGTATCGCGAAAGCAGTGATGCCGAAAACGAACAGGATAACGGCGAAGGCACATTGCTTCCCGCTTTGAACGAAGGCGATATGTTGAGTCAGTTAGAGGTAGTTGCTACCCAACGTTTCAC
>CALCUV010000125.1 GCA_937906765.1 uncultured Prevotella sp. | reverse complement strand
GACTTACGGCATTGGTCGTTGTCAGGTCGTACCATCTGGATATATCTACATTGCGTGTATCAAGACCGATAATCATCTCGATACTTCCGCAAAGTACATCGTCTGCACCAAAGGCAATACCTTCACAGAAGCGGCTAACCTTACGGTCTGTTTCGTATGAGAACCTATAATCCTTATAACACTCGTAATGGAAAGAGTCCCAAGTGACAATATCGGGGAAGATGATTTTGTCCTTCTTCAGTTCAGGCTTCACCTTGCTCCAGTTAGATGGTCTGACTGTTTCAAGGAATCGTTTGATCAGCTCTTCCTCGGCAGTATCTCGAAAGCTCTTGCCTCCGAGATGTTCGATGACCACATCTACATAGGTGTTATATACAGGTCGGAAGTCTATCGGCAGAGTCTTCTCATCAATCTTTGGTGCTTCAACAGAGACGCTGTATGTGTTGTTGAAATAGCCGATGATGCGACTGATGAAGTTCCTGATAGCATTATGACGGCTATCCACCAACTCATTGATGTTCTTGAAAGGAGTAAACTCGTGATGGGTATAATCCTTCTCATCATTATTGTAGCGATAGTGGAGGTCATAGCTGCTTGTGGTAATCTTTCCGTTCGGCTCGTGCTTGAGTTTGATTTTACCCTCATACTTCTCGGCTTCTCTTTTGAAGATGTTGTACCACCAGGCAATCTGGTCGAGCGTCTTGTACAGCTCGTCCTGCTGATTCTGGCAATAGATACGGTCTTGCTCCGTAATCTTCTCTTCGTTTCTCACTTGTACCTTCAAGATACCTGATAGCAGGTCGGTATGACCTGTTGATGTTGCTGATGTTGTCTGCATAATGATTAGTGTTAAAGGTTAGTATTTTCTTATTCCGGTTTAATGCGATAGAATGTAGAGATATGCTTCTCGCTATCCTTAACTATCTTGACCTGTTCAGGTCGGTATGACAACCTACGCTCTACGGCTTCGGCATCTACCTTGTTCCATTCGTCAAGTGTGAGGAACTCGAACTGACGCTTGTAGCACCATAGAACGAACAAGGTAGGGTCGGAACAGGTGAATATCGTTCCGTTGTGGTCCTTCACATACTCCTGCAATTCATCCTCATCACGGAATGCAATCTGCATGGAGTCGTATAGATTACCCTCTTTACGCTTACGCAAAGTGATTTTCTTCCAATCTTTGGTTGTAAAATCTCCGTACAAGGGATCTGGCTCGGAATAACTCCATAGAGGAACTTTAGCCTTGAATCTGACTGTTCCGTTTGCTGTTGCACCACAGTGTCCCCATTCCTTGAAGTCCGCTTCAGTCCAACCTATAAACTTGAACTTGTCGGCATCAGCATGATAAAATGGGCCACCGCTGACATCCACTTTGATAGCAGTGTCGCTTTCCCATACAAACGGAATAAACGGGTCGAGGCAGACATAGAATTTGTCCTCGTGTTTTTTCTCTATCAAACCATGAGGATGGTACTCGCCGCCTTTCTGCGTATAGACAACTCTATCTCCAATCTTCGGAGTATACTTTGAACGAGTGCTTTCTATTACCTCTACAAGAGAATTGACCATATCGACATCTTCCTGCGTCAATCCGTGATCACTGTCATATGAAACATTCAGAGGTAGGAGTGTTTCAAGTGTGTACCTTTTAGCTTTTGACATAACATTATATATTTCTTGTTAGTCCGGCTATTCGGGGCCGGAGTTCCCAAACTACAGGCTCTAAAAGGTCGTGTTCTCGTCAGGCAAGGTTGTGTGGAAAAATACAGAAAGCCCCACGGGGCGAGGATGATTTTTCCACGACACCCGCAGGGCTTGACCTTGCTTGGACGAAAAGAACACGAGTTACCTTTGCCTGTGGTTTGGTGAACTCGGCTACGAAATGCTCTCTAAATAATCATAACCGTTCATTTCCTTGACTTAGTCAATTCAGAAAGAGAATACTTCTCGTTGATTCAATTTAATAGTTAGATACAAAATACGTAATATAAAAAGTAGATTATAATTTAAATGGGGTACAATCTTCATTTTTAATAATGATGTCTAAAAACCAAATAATCTTTTCTATAGGAATAGCTGTTATAAATGGCTCTCTTTCAGGTCCTCTAACAAGCATTCCAGCCAATAATCCGTCGTCATCAAGTATTGGTGCCCCACTCAATCCTGCCCAATATTGATAATCTACTAATTTAGGTATTCTAAGAATAGCATATCCATCGTTATCCCATCTGTCAAAAATCAAAGCATCATGCAGGACATTTATTCTATTTAATATTACTGAGTTTTTGATTTCATTACAAACAGTTCCCGCAACAAGGTAATTATTATTACTGTTGAATTGCTTAACTTGGTTTGAATATAAAACAAGTTTTTGTGTACCCTCTTGAATCAAAACATCTCCGTTTTGCATTACTACTTGATTACTTAAAATAGGTATACTTAGAGGCTCTTTTATTTCACTAATTGCCATATCTGGTAAAGAGGCTATTCTGACATCTATAGGTAAATTTTCATCAGTTATATCTATATCCCCTTCAATAATTTTGTTAAAGATGGAAATAAATTTTTCGGGATTATTAAGTGAATCCTTATCAAATCCAAAACTCGTTAAATGATTGAAACCACTAACTGGTATATTTATTGACAACAACTCACCTTTAACCCTATTATTCGTTATAATTTGAGGGAAATAATCTATTCCTATTCGTTGTCCTGTCTCGTTAGATGAATCATGATCGTCGATATGTACTACATGGTCTGCTGTGACAAAAAACAAACGTTCTTTGTGACTCAGAAGGAATCCACTTCCGAACCCTTTTATTATATCAGAATTACAAGTATCAGGTATGATTAATTGATGTGTTGCTAAAAAAGCTAAAACATCTAAACGAATTATATTTTCATCATTAGGTATCATGATTAGAACATTATTTAAATTACCGATTATATTACGAATGCTACAAAATTACAAAAATATTTTGTTCGTGTTGGCATTTGAAATTCAACTATTGACTAATTTGAGTTGAGATGTTCATTGACTAGTGTATTGTTTATTTTCACTTGTTTTTGAAAGACAATGTGTATAAACAAAATAATGTATTATCTTTGCACAAAGAAAAGAGTTATTTGAAAAGCATGAGGAATATAGTGTAACAAAACAAGTTAGCAATTTCTTATCCATTGCCCATTCTCATGCAAGTTCTTCTTAATGGTTTGATACTCAAAGAATGTTAATCAAACTACATCAAATATAACAAAATTTCAACAAAACATGCAAGTTTGTCAAACTTTTTAGGACTGTTGCTTGTGCAAAAGTATGAAAATAATGTTAAAGACAATAAAATTTGGATTGTCTTTTTATGTCTAACTACTTTTTCATAGGGTAAGGTTGATAAGGTAATTGATTTGCTATCAAGGAATCATAGTAACTGTGATGCTCCTGAGGAGTCACAATTATATACATGGGTTTATTTACGATTGGAATTTCAGCAATTTCCTTACAATAGTCGCCAAAAATAAGTTGATAACGTGAATTTACCAACATCTTTAAGTCTGAATCATCTATATTATTGGTGATGCTATCTAAACTCTCACGACACTGCTCCATCATTAACAGCATGTGCATGTTAGCAAATTCAAAATATTTGCTTTGCTCCATGGAGTCTTTTGCCGCTTCGCAGATGTTAGTGATTTTACGCTCCATTTCCGTAATGACTTGCTCCTGGTAATTGCGTCGTTCTTGCTCTGCAATTTTGGTTTGGATAAGCAAGAAAGTGGGCAACAGACAGACCGTCAACAATAGGAAAGCAAGCAAAATTCGGAAAGGCAGGTAGCGATTGTTCCATGCTTTTCGGAGTTGCCCGACATTGGCGTATCGCTTCTTAGGTAATTGCTTCGTACAGCGATTAGCAACTAAGGAACCGCCTAATAACTCACGCATCAACAACCCTATTGAATAAATATCACTTCGGGCATCGACTTCGCCAGATTGATTTAACAATTCTGGAGAGGCATAACGCGGAGAATATCCCAATGTTCGCAAAACATATTGCGCATCATTGTCTGCTAATCCGAAGTCAATCAGTTTCAGCGTGTTGTCCGTGCGAGTGATGATGATGTTTTCGGGTTTGATGTCATTATGAACAATGCCGCGTTTATGAAGCTACTCTACGGCAGAAAGGAGTTCGGTGAAAATGCGATTACGCTCTTTTTTTGAAGGGCGCTCTTTGATATATTCATCCAGCGTACGCCCCTCAATATATTCCATTACAAGCCCCACTCCAAAGGGAAAACCATCTTCTAATGTATATATGTGTACGAGATTCGGATGGTCGCAATCAATAGATAACTCATATTCACGTTGCAAAATTTTCTTTTGCAACTCTGACTCGTCTTTAGTTGTCTTTATTACAAAGCGCTTACCTGATTTGTGCGCAAGATATAGACGCGTCTTTGCATTCGTTTTCAATAACTTAAAGTCATGAAAACCGGTTTGCATTTCATTTATCCGTGGTGAACCACCAAAGATTTCACTTTCTTCCATCATTATTTTATTTATCGAGTCAAAGATAATGATTAATTTTGTAACACTATGGGAATTAAAAGGAATACACCTCAAATATGCGCACTGCGCCAACGCGTAGAGTTACGTTTTGGTAAAAAGTTGGTTGTTCACGCTGACTTTCAAGCATTAGTTTCTGAAATCGAAACTGCATTAAATTTACACATATCTGAAACCACCTTGGAGCGCGTGTGGGGTTATTCCACACGTGGTTATGACTCAGTTTCCTTACACACACTTGACGTCATGGCACAATATGCCGAGGGATGCTATTGGGAAGAGTTTTGCAAATTATTGCATGACGAAACCAATTGTGAGTCAGAGTTTTTTGATAACGAACATATCTCCAGCGATGAACTTCATGAGGGCGAGCGCTTGCGAATTGGATGGTTGCCCGACCGCGTTTGTGAGATTCGTTATTTGGGAGAAAACAGATTTCAAGCAGAGCGATGTGAAAATTCCAAATTACAAGTTGGCGACACGTTTACTTGCCTGAATTTCACACTAAATCAACCTTTAACGATGGTTGACTTATGCCGAGACGGGATAATTATAGGAGGAACGTATGTAGTAGGTCAGAAAAACGGGTTGACCACCTTAATGAAAATTCAAGACTGAGAAAAAAGCAAAGATATTTCATCAACAAAAGGCATTAACAACTCACGTTTTTAACCTTAAATTTGACGTGATGAAAACAATATTAGTTTAAGCAAAAACTAAGTGAGACTTAGGAAAAACTAAGTGAGACTTAGGAAAAATTAAGTGAAACCGAGTTTTTGCTACTTAGGTTTCACTTCTGTATTAAGGAGTTTAGAAAAATCGTAAACAAGGATGTTTTTTCGCCCTACGCTTAATAGTCCTTCCTCTTGAAGTTCGCGGAGCGCTCGACTGACAGCAAGGCGCGAGGTTGAAAGACGGTCGGCGAGGAATTGCATACCGACGTAAAAGGTTTTCTGTCCCTGACGAGTAGAAACAAGTTGCCCAAAATAGCGAAGCAGGGATTGTCGAGCTGTTAATTTATCACTTTGCTCAGCGTAAAGGGATGTGTCATCAATAAGTCGGCAAAGATAATTGAGCATTGAGACGCGAAACGTGGGGAAATCCATGAGGTGATTGATGAAATCGTGTTTTGAAATCACCAACAACTGGGCGTCAGAGGCGCAAGTTAACGTGTAGCGCCACGTTGGTGAAACTCCAAAAAGACATTCGGGATGAAACACGAATGGAGCCGTTAGTTCCTCAACCACACGCAAATCATCCGTGAAAAATCGCTCTATTTGGAACGTCCCGCTGAGGGCGTAAATTAATTTAGACGCAGACCGCCCCTGTTTCACAACGCATTCATGTTCGTCAGTCGAAACAAAGTCAAACTTCGCACACTCAAGCATGCGCAAAAGTTCGTCTCGACTAATCCCTTGAAAGAATGGGAGCATTTGGATTCTTGAAAAGGCGCTTGATTGCATGATATCTATAGAAATAAAACGGAGAAAGGAATGAGGAATACGTACACGACAAACGGCAAGCATCTCTTCCTTTCTCCGTAATTTACTTAGTTGTTCTTAATAGTGGAATAAATCTTCATGCTATCCGCTTCCTCATAAATTAATAATACAGAAAGTTCAGGAAGTCCCTTAAGTATCTTCTTACTTTCCTCAACTCCTAACACCATAAACGAGGTGGCGTAGGCATCAGCAATAGCACATGAAGGCGCAATGACCGTAGCGGAAAGCAATGAGTGAGAAACGGGCGATGCAGTTCGAGGGTCGATGGTGTGTGCCACTCGCTTACCCTCGGCATTTACGTAATAATTACGATAATTACCACTCGTTGCCATGGCGGCGTTATGAAGTTGGATGACTTCTTGAGACTCTTCACCCATTGCATTAGGATTTTGAACCCCAATGCTCCATGCACGTCCCTTTTCATTTACCCCTTTCACAATCACTTCTCCACCAATGTTTATATAGTAATTCTTCACGCCCTTTTCGTCAAGAAGATGCGCGATGCAATCTACCCCAAATCCCTTTGCGATAGCTCCGAAGTCGAGAGTTATTCTGGAATCCTTGCGCAAGAGCACAGAATCTCCCTCAAGTGTCACATTGCGATAATTCACTAATTGAGCGATGCTGTCAAGTTCGCTTTCAGAAAGTTCTTGCTTACGTTGAGGACCAAATCCCCAGGCATTAACGGCGGGCGCAATGGTGGGATCAAACGCGCCAGAAGTAGTTTCAGACACCTCTTTCGCCAACTTAAACACCACACAAAAGAGACTATCAACCTTGTTTGAAACTCCTGCGTTTATGCGTGCCAAAGTGCTCTCCTTGTTAAACATGGAGAGAGAAAAGTCTATATCGTGAAGAACGCTTTTAATAGCACTATCCTGCGGTTCTGCTGATTCATAAACGATGCGATACTGTGTGCCAAAAGTTTGTCCTTCTGCTACACGATACTTTGGATTTTCGGAACCTTGGTGATTACGAATAATAATAATTGTACCAACAAGCAGGAATAGGAAGAAAAGAATCTTAACGTATTTCATCTTTTGAAGTTGTGAGGAGATGAGGTTAGAGGGGGAGAAGGTTTTATAAATCGAAAATCAAATTAAAGTTTGCTCCAAACGAACCATTCTTATTTCTTCCGAAACCAGGTACATACCAAGGTTTTGAGTATTCGCCGTGTTCGTCAGACAGACTAAACTTATAGCGAACCGCCCACCCTATTTGCATAAAGCGACAAATGCGTGACTCTACGCCGAAAAGGAGTTCGCCCCAATGCTTATTACCATGAATATTCCGCATCTGATAAGGAATAACCGTGCCCCAGTTGGGGTCAACAATATCGGGAGCAGAAATGTCATAGTCAAAAGAAGAAAACCCATAACGGAAACCTCCAAAAATACGGTTGCCAGACAATTTATTTTTCGCAAAATTTACATCACATCCAATTCGGAAGTACGGAGCCTTTGTTGAAAAATTAATATTTGTGCTTTCATCAGTATGATTACAATCTCCCATGCCCAATTCAAACACAGGGAAATACGTTTCATACAGATTGATTCTGCAAAAACCCTCATATTGACCATAAGAAGAGGCTGCTCGCATAATCGGACCTACAATATCAACACCTAAACTGAAACCACTAAACAATTTTGTGGGTTTCGGATTGTCCATTGCCTGCTTAGCGGCTTCGCGCGAACTATATAATTTTTCATTTGTCACACGAACCGAATCTGCAGACAATATGGGCGTTGAGGCAAAAGTAGCAAGAGTGCTCCCTACACTAAGAAGCACTATGCAAATAAATCTGTATGTTTTCAACATCATTATAATCAACTAATTCTCGTACGATAACTACACTATCAATGCTTACATTCAAGTTGGATTGACGATCGTTTGCCCATGTCACTTGCTTTAATTTATGGAAAATAGTAGCGGGACATTCCACGGATTCGAAATGTGGCAAGTTTTCGTGATGTAAGTATAATGTGTCGGTACATGTTTGGTCCCAACTATCAGAAAAATGCAATAACATAGTATCACAATTTTCTCCCATCTTCAAGGGCAAAACAAAGGATTGGATATCGCTCGCGGAGTTGAGCAACAAGGTGTCTTTACCAGCAGGAGTGACGGACAGCGTATGAGATATCGAGAGTTTCTCGTGTGAGTCAGCATCGTAAAGACCACACGTCATAACAACTACACTATCAAGCGGACACTCTACCTCAGTGCACGAAGGAATTGAGAGCATACAAAATATGCTTGACAGAATTAGCAACAAATTTTTCATAAACTCTTTTCAATCTGATAGTTATTTCTGTTCGGCGCATTGCGACTGATAAGTTCGCCCAAGAAACCCGCCAAGAAAAGTTGCGTACCCAGCATCATCATGGTGAGGGCAATGTAGAAATAAGGCGAATCTGTTACCAAGGGAGCAGGAGTATTGTTGCAAATAGCAACTAACTTCACACCGCCAACTACTAAGCATGCCAAAAATCCCAAGAAGAACATCAACGTGCCGACGAAACCAAACACATGCATGGGTTTCAAACCGAAACTATTGAGGAAATAGAGAGAAAGGAGGTCAAGATAACCATTTACGAATCGGTTTAAACCTCCAAACTTTGTAGAACCAAACTTTCGCGCTTGGTGTTGCACAACCTTTTCACCGATTTTATCAAATCCTGCATTCTTAGCAAGATAAGGAATGTAGCGGTGCATTTCTCCATAAACCTCAATGTTTTTCACGACATCCTTACGATAGGCCTTGAGTCCGCAATTAAAATCGTGAAGATTCTTGATGCCACTAACCTTTCGTGCTGTTGCATTAAAAAGTTTCGTGGGAATGGTCTTGGAAAGTGGGTCATAACGCTTCTGCTTATATCCACTAACAAGGTCATAACCGTCTTCCTTAATCATGCGATACAATTCTGGAATTTCATCTGGAGAATCTTGAAGGTCAGCATCCATAGTAATTACAACATCACCCTCTGCCTTTTCAAAACCACAGAAAAGGGCAGGCGACTTTCCATAATTACGGCGGAACTTTATGCCACGAACATGATCAGGGTCGTTAGCAGACAATCCCTCAATAACATCCCAACTCTTGTCCGTAGAACCATCATTTACAAAAATAATTTCATAACTAAAGTTATTTGCATTCATTACTCTTGTAATCCAAGAATAGAGTTCGGGAATACTTTCATCCTCATTATAGAGGGGCACAACCACTGAAATATCAAAATGTTTGTTCATATCCTGTCAAGTTTTTTATATTATAATTCTATTTATGAGTCAGCATTATATTTATGAGTTAGCATTTATTTCTGACGCTTCAAGAAAAATGCAATGAAAAGCGAAACAATAGGAGCCACCATAAGATTTGCATAAAATATCATTCCTGCAAACATAGAGGGTGGAGTCGTTCGAAGTCCGTTAAGAGTTTCTTCGATTGTCATACCCTGCAAAGAAACTGCCATTTGTTGTTGTATCTCTTTTTGTGACAACAATTCGACGACTTCTGGGCGTTGTAGGTAAGCTTCATAAGCATCAAAAACATACCCTTTGTCAAAATATGTAAAGTAAACAAATATAGCAAGAGCAACCCAAGTTGAAGCGTAAACCATATTCAGAAAAGTATGTAAAAACCCTTGTGTAATGGTAAAAAGACCCTCAGGAGCAACCGTTTTCCGAAATTGCTTGGACAAAAGAAACAACACTATGGGAGCAGAAAGAAACATAAACACACTCACCAACGAGAGGATTTCATACTCGAAACTCGCCAACATAGCGCAATGAGCGAAGATTACCCAAAGTCCAAGTATGAAACCATTCTGCATGGAAAAAGCATTGATTTGTGCAAATGGTCGGTGTGTGTTTACCATATATAATCAACTTTAATGAAAATTCACTAGTTGCAAAATTAACGTTTTCTTGCAAACTATTGAAAATATCTGAATAAAACTCTTCACTGGAAAGGATTTAACTATCTTTGCATCGGTTAAAGTCATCAAGACTATACTATGAACCCATAATTAATATTGTCATGCCTGTAATCAAAATAACATCACTCTCCCACCCCGACATTGCCGTTTTTAGCAATCTAACAGAAGCGCAACTACGTAATAAGGTCGAACCCGAGAAAGGGGTATTCATCGCAGAAAGTCCGAAAGTTATTCGAGTTGCACTGGATGCGGGCTGCACTCCACTAGCTTTACTTTGCGAAGAGCGCCACATAACGGGTGATGCTGCCGACATTATTGAAAGATGCCCTGATCTTCCCGTTTATATTGGCGACCGCGAATTACTCGCAACTTTAACGGGTTATAAACTCACACGTGGAGTGCTTTGCGCAATGCGCCGCCCCACGATGAGGAGTGTTGATGAGGTGTGTAAGAATGCCAAGCGAATTGTAGTTATTGATAGCGTTGTAGATACCACCAACATCGGAGCAATTTTCCGCTCGGCAGCTGCGCTAGGGATTGATGCCGTTTTACTCACTCCTACAAGTTGCGACCCACTTAATCGTCGAGCTGTGCGCGTTTCGATGGGTTCTGTTTTTCTGGTGCCTTGGACTTGGATTTCTTCCCCAATCACCTCACTTCATGAATTAGGATTCAAAACAGCAGCTATGGCTTTAAAAGATAACTCTGTTTCAATAGACGACCCCATTCTTAAAGATGTTGAGAAACTTGCCATAATTATGGGAACAGAGGGGGAAGGACTTGAAGACGAAGTCATTGACCATGCCGACTTCGTGGTGCGCATCCCCATGTATAACAACGTAGATTCGCTTAATGTAGCCGCGGCATCTGCCGTTGCCTTTTGGGAACTCAAAAAAAGGAACTAAATCTCATCTTGTGACTAACCAATAAGCACATTACGTCAAATCCCTCAAAACATATCTAACTTAGTAAAAACTAAGTCTCAAATAATTTAAACTAAGTCTCAAAGTTTTTTAATTCTTTGAGACTTAATTTTTACCCTAATTAAAGCATGTTTGAATTTCTAACAAACAGGAGCATTTAAGCCTATTTATCAGCACATTAGACAAAGATTATCAATAATTTTAATTAACTTCTATTTCTCCGTTTAGATACAGAGTCCGCTTTTGACCAGATTAACAGCATCAATACCCTTTAATGCTTCAACAATTTTAAGCGCAAATTCCAAGGTGAAGGCAGGTGATTTTGCGGTGATGAGCATTTCGTCAGTTTCAACGCCACGATGTGTGTAATTGGCGAGATGTTCTGGTTTTTCAAATCCAGGATAAGTTGTTGCCTTTTTACCCTCGAGCAAACCGTTTGAACCTAACACCAATCCAGGAGCAGCACAAATTGCGGCAATATAACCTCCGCGCGCCGCCTGTGCCTTCACCGCTTGACAAACGCCAGGATGGTTGCGCAGATTTTCAGAACCAGGCATGCCGCCAGGGAGAATGATGCAATCACTATTCATGATGTCTGAACGACGATAAATATCATCAGCTTTAACAGAAACACCGTGTGCCCCAGTTACAGTGCGTGAACCTGAGATTGAGATTGTTTGCACTTCAATGCCTGCACGGCGAAGAATATCAAGAGTAGTAATGGCTTCAATTTCTTCGAAACCGTTAGCTAAAAATAAATGTACCATAATTTGAAAAAAGGTTAAAGTTGAGCGGTATAGAGAAAAATATTAACAACATATATGAATCGTTAATTATCAATCGTTAACCGTTACTTTTAAAGCCTCTCTATATGCCTTTATTGTTTGTTCAAATCCTAAATAAAGCGCGTCGCAAATAAGAGCATGACCGATGCTTACCTCGTCCAACCAAGGTATTTGCGAGGCAAAATAGTTAAGGTTTTCAAGACTTAAGTCATGACCCGCATTTAACCCAAGTCCTAAATTACGACAATGCTCTGCCGTCAAAACGTATGGCGCTATGGCTTCTTCGCGATTCTGAGCATAACATGAAGCATAGGGTTCGGTATAAAGTTCTACGCGATCAGCACCAATTTGCTTGGCATAATCAGCCATTTCAGGAATGGGGTCAATAAAAATGCTCACACGAATGTTTTTTTTGTGCAAACGACTTACAACCTGCTTTAAAAAGTCAAAATGCTCTTTCGTATTCCAACCTGCGTTAGACGTCAATTGTGAAGGAGAGTCAGGCACTAAGGTGACTTGAGCTGGTTCTACTTCTAAACAAAGGCGGAGAAAATCCTCTGAGGGATACCCCTCAATATTAAACTCAGTTGTAAGCAACGGTTTGAGCATTCTCACATCGGCAAAACGAATATGGCGCTCATCGGGGCGAGGATGCACCGTTATACCTTGTGCGCCGAACGCTTCAAGATCCTTAGCAACACGAAGAAGGTCGGGATTATTACCACCGCGAGCATTGCGAACAGTGGCCACCTTGTTTATATTTACTGATAAATTCGTCATCGATAAGAAAAAATATACTAAATTTGCTAAATCGAAATTAATTTGAGAGCAAAAGTACAAATTTTTTGGTACCTAAAGAAGGTAAAATTGTAAAAACATAATATGAAGGTAGCATTGATTGGTAATACATATCAGGCAGAGAAAAGCAGATACCTGATGACGATAATTGAACAACTGCGCAAGCATGGGGTTAAGATTATTGTGGAGCGACATTTCTTGGCGTTTATCACTAGCGAATTAGGTTTTGCCACCAATGACATGGAAGCCTTTGATGAATGCGAGTTTGTGGCAGACCTTTGTATTTCAATTGGAGGGGATGGCACGTTTTTAAAAGCAGCATCGTATGTAGAAAGCAAGCAAATACCGATTTTAGGTATCAATACGGGAAATCTAGGTTTCCTTGCCGACGTGTTGCCCGACGAAATTGAGGAGGCTTGTGAATGTATCTGTCGAGGAGAATTCATTGTTGAATCGCGTGGTGTAATAGAAGTGAGACGCAATGGACAATTATTCTCACAACATCCTTATGCGCTGAATGAAGTGGCGGTGTTAAAGCACGATAATTCCTCACTCATCGGTATAGAAGCCAAGATTGATGGTGGTTTATTAAATCACTATATGGCGGACGGCTTAATTATAACAACGCCAACAGGTTCGACTGGTTACTCCCTCTCTGTTGGTGGACCTATATTAGCTCCCATGTCGGGCACATTGTGTTTAAGTCCTGTGGCTTCTCATAGTTTGAACACCCGTCCGGTGGTTGTGACGGATAATGTTTGTATCGAAATGAGAGTGGAGAGTCGTTCACACAACTATCTTATTGCCATCGATGGACGTAGTGAGAGTTTACCTTGCACGGACCTCATTACGGTAACAAAGGCTCCCTTCAAAATTGGTGTTGCCAAAATTAAACGTAAAAACTTCTACGACACTTTGCGCGAAAAAATGGCTTGGGGAAGAAGAGGATAAATTCAACAGAGGGTGTATCCCCCTAATATCCTTGAATCATTCAACTCATTTTAAAATGCAATTATGCTCATATCAAATTCAAACATACAATGGTTGTGGCGTATTGGAAAAGGGTATCGACTACAAGCCACACTAAATACACTCCTCGGTATCTTAATCGTAGGGGCAGATTTATTGTTTGTATGGTCAACCAAATTGGCCGTTGACATCGCAACAAAGGCAAACACAAGCATGACGCTGACAACTGCTTTTACCATCTTGGCCAGTGTCATCATCTTACAGATAGTTCTTGGTGTTGCTTCGAGATGGATCAAAGCCACACTTGGGGTGAAATCTCTCAACAAAATGCACAGTAGTTTCTTTACATTATTGCTAAATAGCGATTGGAGAAAACTACGTGAATTTCATACTGGAGACCTTACCAATCGCCTTCAACGAGATGCCTCAGAAGTCACTAGTTTCCTCACTGAAAGTCTGCCAACATTGGTAACAACAATCATTAAGTTTCTCGCCGCCTTCGGTTTTCTCTATATTATGGATAGCACGTTGGCACTAATGATTGTGGGCATTCTTCCCGTATTTATATTAATGGGAAGATTGTACATCAACAAAATGCGAGAGATCACACACAATGTACGTACAACGGAAAGTGGCATACAAAGTTTGATGCAAGAGAGTTTGCAACACACTCCCGTCATTAAAACCCTACAACAGGTGCCCTACGTTGTTGAAAAGTTGATTACATTGCAAAAGCGATTACGCAAAGAAATCATTCTGAAGACAAAATATTCCACCTTTACTTCCACATTGCTCAATTTAGGTTTTGCAACGGGATATTTTCTTACCTTTACATGGGGCACTTATAGTTTAGCACAAGGAACCATTACTTACGGAACACTTATTGCCTTTGTGCAACTTGTTTCGCAAATTCAAGACCCTGTCCGCACACTCACACGTTTCATCCCCATCTTTGTAAGTGTAAGCACTTCGTGTGACAGACTTCGTGAAATAGCTTCACTCCCCGCTGAACCTCAACCCACAGATAAACAACTGGAGGGACCTGTGGGACTTCGTGTTAACAATGTATCTTTTGCTTACACAGAAAATTCACGCAAAATTCTTGACAATTACTCACTCACACTTACTCCAGGAAGTCGAGTAGCAATAATGGGGCAAACAGGAACTGGAAAGACAACACTTATTCGCCTGTTGCTTTCTCTCATTACTCCTAATTCGGGGAGCATGGAACTATTCAATGCACAACGAACCATGAATATATCCCCGGCGTCACGTTCGCATTTTGCCTACCTACCACAAGGTAATACCTTACTGAGTGGTACCATTCGCGAAAACCTATTGCTAGGCAATCCGAACGCCACAGAAGCAGAGATGCTTCAAGCATTGGAAATTGCATGTGCAACCTTTGTAACTCAATTACCTCAAAGTCTTGACACATCTTGTTCTGAACAAGGAGGCGGTTTTTCCGAAGGGCAAGCACAACGTATCTGTATTGCTCGTACCTTGCTCCGAGAGGCGCCCATTTTACTATTGGATGAAGCCACATCTGCACTTGATGCCGTAACAGAGCAACAAGTTGTTGAAAACATAGTCAAGTCACGCCCTAACCATACACTCATTTTTATCACCCATCGACAAGAGGTTACACATCTTTGCGACACGGTTGTAAAACTTTAACCACCACTACATCTACACCTTAATCATATGAAACATAATTTCATTACATCATTCATTCTAACGCTCGCCATTCCGGCCTTCTTTGCTTGTTCAACAACAGTTAATGAAGAACCTCAACCTCAGTTCATTTCTGCAGATAGTATCAACATCCTTCGTAACGGTAAACCCTACTATTTTGTGGGTACGAATTTGTGGTATGCCCCACTTTTGGGAGCAGAAAATGGCGACCGTGAACGCTTGCACCATGAACTTGATTACTTGAAATCAATTGGTGTAGAAAACTTGCGCATTCTTGCTGGTGCAGATGCAGGAAGTTGCTATGCGAATTCCGTTAAACCTTATCTTCAACCCACGCCTGGTGTGCTCAATGACACATTACTCGTTGGGTTGGATTACACTCTTACAGAACTTGCCAAGCGCAATATGACCGCCGTTATCTATCTAACCAACTCATGGGATTGGAGCGGTGGTTATGGTTTCTACCTACGCGCTTGCGGTTATGGAGATTCGCCGAATGCCAATGGAGAAGGTTATAACGACTACGTGAATTATGCTGCCAACTTTGTACGTTGTGATTCTGCCATGAATCTCTTCTACAACCATGCAGAATCAATCGTGTCACGCATCAATAGCATTACAGGAGTGGCATATAAGGATGATCCCACCATCTTTGCATGGCAAATTTGCAACGAACCACGCCCCTTTAGCAAAGATAATAAAGAGCGCTTTGCTAACTTTATTGCCGAAACAGCAAAGCGTATAAAGAGTATTGACAGCAACCACTTGGTGTCGTTAGGAACTGAAGGTTTTTACGGATGTGAAAGCGATGAGGACCTTTTGGTTAAATTACACTCAGACCCCAACGTGGATTACCTCACACTACATATTTGGCCCGTAAATTGGGGATGGGCATCACGCGAAAATCCTGATGAGAAAATTAAAGAATTCTTGAAAAAGGGGTTGACAAAAAGGCAAAAATGTGCGGGCGATTTTATTAGCACGCTAAAAAAATCGCCTCTTGTTAATAGCGGCAAGTTCGCTATTGACAAGGAGAAAAGCAATGACTTACACCCCTAAGATGATTAAAAGGACACTGAAAAAATGTATTAATGAAATATTTGCCCGCCCCGAAACATTCGTGAAGAATCCCGGCAAAGATTTCACCAGAGAAAGGAACTTTCTTTTGAACAGGTCTT
>CALCUV010000124.1 GCA_937906765.1 uncultured Prevotella sp. | reverse complement strand
AATTTTATTCCTGCTGGCAGTAATCTGCGATCCAGCCGTATGCTTCTTCGAGTGCATCTTCGTAAACAGCCTTTGCGCCTTCGATGTCAGGTTCTTCACCATTATAGTCTGCCATGTACAGATCGTATGTAGTATCGCCTACATATGTTACCTTAGCAAGTCTGTCTTTGCCCCAATACAGGTTTTCTTCAGGCACGAATTCTGCATCGTATTGAGAAGCAAGACTAAGGTCTGCAAGTGCGGGAGTTGCAAACTCCTTACTTACAAGGTCAGCCCAAGTATCACCTGTACGAGAGTAGAACGTATAGTCGGTAACACCATTTTCTGTGTAACTTACCATAGGGGCACTGACAAACTTATTGCGCTGAATCATTCCCGTAGGCGCCGCTGAAAGTCCGAGGAAATACTGAGCATAATCCGTCATGCCGCTTTCGAGTTGGTCGCCAGTATAGGTGTGATAGGCAACAGGTATAAATAAGTCACCGTAAGTATGCTCCAAGAGTTCTAATGCTTGATGTCCGAGCGGACAGTTTTGACAACCCATACCTGTGTTTTCTTCAAGAATGACGCGCTTAGTCGGGGTGAACGCTAAGTTTTTAATGGTGCCTTCGAATGTGCCCATAGTTGTACCATTATTCAATGAGACATTGACACTAAATTCGCATTCTTTACCGATCTGAAGAGGAAGTGCTTTGTTGAATTGGAAATCCAATTTTTGGTTACTACCCAAATTCAAATTCTGGAAGTTGAGTTGTTCAATTGTTTTTCCAGTTGCGTCTTTTAATGTAACTGTAGCAGAATTATATACTGTTTCAGTATCCTTAAGTATAACAGCCCCCTTTATGGTTTGTGCATCTTGAGCAACAACAACTTCGGGGATGTCAACAAGAGCAATCTGGAAATCAACATTACGAGTCACTTGGATGTTTCCAACAAAAATTGCACTTTTGTCCGTATTTTGATTTACAAAGGCAATGTAAACATGCTTACCTGCAAACTGTTCTAACTTAACTTGGAATTGTTCCCAATCTCCGTTTAGGACTTCTTCTGCAATACCTGGAGAAAGGCGTTGATCAACTACGACCTTACCTTGTGTCTCCATGGTTTTGATGATGTCGGCATCTAATTCATTGATGCTTTCTTCCGATGCGTAAACAATCACCTTAAGCACGTCGTTAGCCCCCATTCTGTAACTCTGAGCGTCAAATGAAAGTACACACTTTTCATCGGGAATATAGAGTTGTGGAGTTACCATCCAGTCATTAGAAGTACCTGCGGGGGAATACATGGAGTGAGAAACGGCACACGTATTGGTGTAATCATCATCCGCCGCATACATCCATGGAATGTTGCTCGCAAAACTCCATGCCTTCATTGCATTGACAGGTTCATTGCCATCACCATCAAAGAGCATCACGTTGCTGATGCCATTTTCAAAAGTCTCAATATATATATGTGTGTCATCTGAAACGACAGTGCGTTCGTAAGAACCAATATACGGTACTGAAACTTCGGCATTTGAACTATAACCAGCGGCATCGGTCAAGCTTCCTGCAGGAATTACAATTCGATATTCATTATCGCGGTAGAGGTAAAGGGTACTTGTGGGATAAACGAGCACCATGTTATAACTCTGTGACGTTGTACCGTGTTGCATTTCAAGAGTGAATGCAGGTTCTGTTTCGTCATTACGATAAACGAGTGCCTTTGCACCTTCCTTCACCGCAACATCTGCATTGAAAGTAAAGATAACGGGATTTGTATTGATATCAATATGTCCCAATGTACTACCCGAAGCAGGGATTACCTGTGTCATGCTAATAGGAGTGTCACCTAAACCTACGTATTGCAAAACAATCTCTTCGTTTGTTTTTGTAGCGTCACCCTTCAAAGCAATACTTCCCTTAGGGATAATAACTGAATACTTTTTGCCCTTCTCTAAAGTAGTCGTTCTAAACCCAACCGTCACTTTCTTGCTTGAAGCATTTTCAACAGCTATCTTTAGACCATTTCTCACTAAATTACCATTTTCATCCACTAATGAAATAGCATTAGGTTGTACTAACACTTCAACGTCACGTGTGAATGTGAGGGTAATGTTTGATAGTTTCTGAACCTGAGCACCGCTACGAACAGATGAAGTGTAGGTGGCAAGCAAGTTAACATTGTCACATGCTTCAGCAAATGTTTGGGGAAGGGTAATCTGATAGTTCTCGTGAGAAATGTAAGCAATACCACACATCGTCTTACAATCATCAGAAACTTCAATACACAAACCAGTGGATTGATAACCTGTGTAAGTGTAGAAATCAATACCGTAGTTTTGTTTTAACACTTCGTCAATGCCATACCAATGACCATTGCGCAAGATATAGAGTGAACGACTCGGATTAATGGCAGGAGTTGCGGCAAAGATTGTTCCTTCGTTGTCCACGTTTACACAACCTTTGTCTAAGTCTTCTGCACGATTGATATTTTCAAAAGTCTTCGTTTCTACGTTATATCTGAAGGGATTACGATTATCATCAGTTGAATATACAACACCAGCAACCCACTTTCCGTTAGGACTGATACAAATACCATCAAGTGTGCGAACATTATTATCACGTGGTGTGAATTCACGTTTCAGAGTATTGTAGTCAAAAGCAATGGCATCCCACTTTTCCTCCGTTCTGTCATAAAGAAAGTATAAAACATCGGCAGGATAACTATAACTTACACAACCAACAAGGTAACGACCATCAGCAGATAAATCTGTAAGGCGTGTCATACCTTGATTGTGACCCGAAAGATCACAAGGAGGCAGACCTTCTAAAGTAACAAGTTGCTGAGTTGTCATGTCCCACATCGCAGGAACTTCATCATATCCGCCATTGGTGCACACACCGATTGCATACTTACCATCAGGAGTTACCGCTTCAACGCGTCCACCGAGATTTCCACTTACAACGGGAAGATATGCCCATTTTTTAGTACTCGTATTATAATAAGCAGGTTGACCATTGTAACAACCAACAAGAGTTGCACCATCATTTGTCACATCGTTCAAAAAACATTCAACGCCTGAATTGAGTTCGTTTTCGGTTAGAATTTCTTCTTGAGTATGCGTTGTAAGGTTTACCAACTTTGGGAAGGAATAAGCAGAAGTTGCTTCACTTACGCCATAAGCAACCGCCCATTTTCCATTATCACTCATGGCGTGGATTGTTGAACCATCACTCATGTTATATTGCCACAGAATGTTGTTTTTCTGAGCGTTACCTGTTACAAACCCTACTACAGAAACGAGTAAGGTAAGTAGGTAATTTTGTGTTCTTTTCATCATATATGTTTGTTTATTTAACTAACGTCTTCTTACCGTTGATGATGTAAAGTGTATTAGTCTTCAGAGGTAATGTAGCCACCTTTCCGTCAACAGTATAGATAGTTGTTTTCTTTGCAATGCTGATTTCTCCAATACCTGTCGGATCTACAAAACCCTTTGTTGTGTAAATTGCTGTAACGTAAGAAGCATAATCCATACCGTCGGGATATACTGCATTCTTGAGTGTTACCTTAACTTGAGAATCAGCATCTCTTGAGAATGCGGGTACGGGGATGGTGATGTAGGATGCAGTTTCTTCTTCTACGTCAGGAATAATGGTAATCTCTGTTTGTGGTACTTCTGCAACATGTGTTGTTCCTTCATAAACGTATTCAAAAGTTGCACCTTCAAACACCATCTTGCTTCCAGTTTCTTGCATCCAAATGGTAATTTCATTCACATTGTCTATGCTCTGACCTGAAGCGGGTGTAAATTCGGTCATGATGTTGTAAGAAACCATTTCATAACCATAGTTAAAGAAATAGGCACCTGAAGTACCACTACCTTCTGCATACGAAGCAAAACCATATTCATCTTCCACACCACGGATCTTGAGCAACATATTGTCATAAATAGTTCCTGAAGCAATCATTTGATTGGGAACGCGCAATTTGCCACGAAGGTCCAAAGCGATTCGGTTGTCACTAAGGAACTCGGGAGTAAGTTCTTCTGTGTAGTAGTCGCCTTCCTTTTCAGAATCACCATAAGTAAGTGTAGCAGTTATTTTCGCATTCTTGTTCAACTTACCGTCAAAAATGAGTTGAATCAAACCTTCTGAACAAGTGGGAGACATCCACGACTTAATCTTGGGCATACCAGTTTCAGGACCATTGATTGAAGATACAAGCATCAAAGGTTTCGCAGCTGCCTTGTAACGAACTACAACATCGCCAAGACTGCTTTTACCATCAAATGACTGCACTTCCTTCAAAACTAAGAGAATGTCATCTCCCTGCTTGAGTGCACCTGAATTATAAGCGTCTAATAATTGTGCCTTGGCATCGATAGAAACAAAACGGTCAGTTTGGTTGGCAACAACAGAAATTTCCTTACCGCCAATAACCATGACACTTTGACTGAAACGGATGGGTTTAGAAAATTCTAAACTGATGTAACTTTCCCCTGCTGAGAGGATACTACCATCTTCAGGAGTTACCTTAGTTAATTCTAAAGCACTTCCTCCACCATAACTTACCTTTAATTTACCTGGATCCATAGGGAAGTCGGTAAATACATAATAGGTAGTACCTTTTGCCGTTCCCTTTTTAATATCTACGGTCGATGTGTAAGGTGCAAAGTTACCTGTTGTTACAGACACAAGTTCGGTCATATCCTTGTCAGCAAAAATGCTTGTCCACTGACCTGCCACGATTTCAAGAACTACTCCGTCTGTTGTCACATCTTCAGGAACAACAAATATACCATAGAAGTCTTGGAACACTTTAAAGGTGTATTCTCCGCCATCTACTAAGATGTAGGGATCATCCTTTGTTCCTGAACCTTGTGCAAAAGTGCCTGTTGACCATCCTAAGGAGAATAATAAAGTCAACAAACTGACGAGTTTTAAATTGAGTAATGATTTCATAAATGTTTAGTTTTTAATGGGTTTTTATTATAATTAGTGGATTAATTAAGTAAATGTATAAATAAGGAGAGGATTAAACTGGTTGTAAAAACCATTCACCGTTAACCGTTCATCGTTCCCCGTTCTTCACTCCCCAAACAGTCATCTCACAATCCTTACAATTAAATGATAGTTCGAAAACATTTCCATCTATACTATGAAGGAAGAAAGGTTCTGTGTATTGTAGCGCCGTGGGGGGAAGTTTCTTTTTCTTGCACATCCCCAATTCGTGACGGATGCAGTACTTAC
>CALCUV010000123.1 GCA_937906765.1 uncultured Prevotella sp. | reverse complement strand
ACAAATATGCAAGCAATTATTCTCGCCGCCGGAATGGGGCGTCGCTTGGGCGATTTAACCAAAGATAACACGAAATGTATGGTCAAGGTGAACGGCACAACGCTCATCGACCGACTCTTATCTCAACTTTCACAACTCGAACTTAACCGCGTGGTTATCGTGGTTGGGTATGAAGGCGAAAAACTCAAGGCGCACATCGGCACACGTTACGATGAGGCGTTGCGAATTGAGTATGTTTGCAACCCTGTTTTCGATAAAACGAACAACATCTACTCCCTTGCTTTGGCCAAAGAGCAGTTGCAGGAGGACGATACACTCCTCATCGAAAGCGACCTTATCTTTGACGACGCCATGTTCCCACTCTTGCTCAACGACCCCTACCCCAATTTGGCGCTTGTGGCAAAGTATCAAACGTGGATGGACGGAACGATGGTGCGCATTGACGAAGATAACAACATCGTAAACTTTGTCCCCAAAAAGGCATTCAAATACACCGACGTTGATTCGTATTACAAGACGGTAAATATCTATAAGTTTAGCAAGGAATTTGCACGCAACAAATACGTTCCCTTCCTCGAAGCCTACACCAAGGCATTGGGCAACAACGAATACTACGAGCAGGTGCTCCGTGTGATTACCTTCCTTGACAAATCCGAACTCAAGGCGCTTCCCATATCTAACGAAAAATGGTATGAGATTGACGACATCCAAGACCTTGACATTGCCGAGACTCTCTTTGCTGAGGGCGAAGAGCGCTTGAAGAAGTACATGAAGCGCTTCGGAGGTTATTGGCGCTTCCCCGGATTGTTGGACTACTGCTACTTGGTAAATCCCTACTATCCCTCTGCGCGCATGATGGATGAGATGCGTGCAAACTTCAACATCTTGCTTACGGAATATCCTTCGGGCATGTACGTCAACTCGCTTATTGCCAGCAAATGCTTTGGAGTAAAACAGGACTATATCGTTCCTGGTAACGGAGCGGCGGAACTCATCAAGAGTCTCATGGAACTGCTTCCCGGGAAATTAGGTGTTTCTTACCCCACCTTCGAGGAATATCCCAACCGTCGCAACGCCAATAGTTTGGAAATCTTCACCCCTCAGAATGCCGACTTCCACTACACGGCGGAAGACCTCAAGACCTACTTCACGGCACATCCCGTTGACACCCTCCTCCTTGTGAATCCCGACAATCCTTCGGGCAATTTCTTGACACGCGATGAGGTGTTAGACCTTGCAAGTTGGTGTGGCGCACGCGGCATGAAGTTTGTGGTGGACGAATCTTTCGTGGATTTCAGCGAAAATTACGAACAACACACCCTTCTCGCCGATTCTATCCTTGAGGCTTACCCTTGGATGATGGTGATGAAGAGTATCTCAAAATCCTATGGCGTTCCCGGTCTGCGACTCGGCATTCTTGCCTCTGCGGATAAGGCACTCATCGCAACACTTAAGAAGGACGTGTCCATTTGGAACATGAATTCATTTGCAGAATTCTATATGCAAATCTTCACAAAGTATGAAGCCGACTACCGTCGCGCTTGCGTGAAGTTCCAAGAGGAGCGCCAGCGCTTCAAAGCCGAACTTGAAGGCATTTCTTACCTCCGCGTCATCCCCTCTCAGGCCAACTACTTCCTGTGTGAGGTAACTGATAAATACACGTCTCACGAACTCGTGCTCCGCCTACTTGAAGATTACAACATCCTGGCCAAAGATTGTAGCACAAAGAAGGTGTTCAACGGCAGAAATTACATCCGCCTTGCCATCCGCAACCACGCGGACAACAAGCGCCTCATCGCGGCGTTGCAACAACTTTAACGTATCCATTTCGCTTATGCAAATTTGTATCTGTGGGGGAGGTTCTCTCGCACATGTCTGTTCCGGAGTATTAGCATCCGACACTAACAACAAGGTGCGACTCTTAACGCGCCGCCCCACTGAATGGCGCGATTCCATCACGGTTTTCGACCCCAATGGGAAGACATATACGGGCTGTTTCGACTTGATTTCTGCAAAGCCTTCCGAAGTGATTCCTAACGCTGAAGTAGTCTTGCTCTGCCTCCCCGGTTATGCGATTGCCGAAGTGCTTCAGCAAATCAAGCCTTTCCTTTCGGAACACACCTTTGTGGGAAGCATTGTGTGTAGCACGGGATTCTTTTTCTTTGCTCACGAAATCTTGGCGCCCCAAACGCCTCTTTTTGGTTTCCAACGCGTACCTTTCATTGCGCGAACCATTCATTATGGCGAGATTGCCAACCTTTTGGGGTATAAGAACGAAGTTGCGGTGGCCATTGAGTCTCATAACGAGGACGCTGAGGCGTTGCGCCAATGGATTGAGAAGGCTTTTCTGACGCCCACCCGACTCCTCAACCACTATTACGAAGTGAGTCTGACGAATAGCAATCCCATTCTCCACACCAGCCGTCTTTACAGCATGTGGAAGGATTGGAAGGGCGAACCATTCTCAACGAACACACCGTTCTACCGTGAATGGACGCTTGAAGCCTCTGAGATTCTCATCGCTATGGATGAAGAGTTTATGCAACTTCTGGACCACCTTCCCGTAGATAAGCGCCAGATGCCTCCGCTTCTTGAATATTACGAAAGCACTGACGCTGCCTCGCTCACACGTAAGATTGCGTCTATCAAGGCTTTCGAAGGCATTCTCTCACCCATGACAGAAACGCCCGAGGGATGGATTCCCGACTTCAAAAGTCGCTATTTCACCGAGGATTTTCCCTATGGGTTGCAATTCATCAAGAACCTTGCGCAGGAACATGGCGTAGCGACACCCACGATTGACCTTGTCTTGACATGGGGTCTGTCAAAGGTGAAACAATAACTTTCTTAGGAAGAAAAGTATTTCTTATTGTAGCGCTTCTTTGTAAATCTTTTTTAGCTACGTCTGATTCACGAACGAATAAGATAAAAGCGCCCCACCACAAATGACCAAAATAGACACCATACAAGAGTTGCGTCAGCTCCAAACGGACATTCTTGACGCCGTACATAACTTCTGCTTGGAACGAAATATCACGTATTTCCTTTCAAGTGGCACACTCTTGGGCGCCGTTCGCCATGGGGGTTACATCCCTTGGGATGACGACATCGACCTTTATATGCCCCGTGAAAGTTATGACCGTTTTGTGCGAGAGTTTGTAGGGGTTGTGCCCCACTTGGAGGTTTATGCCACGGGCAAGGAGGGTTACTTCTATACCTTTGCGAAAGTTGTAGATATCCGCACCCAACTTGTGGAGGAAGAATTCCCTGAACTTTCGCTGGGAGTGAATATTGACATTTTCCCTGTGGATGGTGTGCCCAACGCTATGTGGCAACGCAAGATGGAATTCAGATTCAAGGAGTTCTTGGTGAATTGGTTGCGCATCCGTCGTAAAAAGGAGCGTAAATCAAAGGGATTCTTGCGCGACTTGGTGGCAAACTTCTTCATAAAATTGCCCATTTCATCGGAGAAAATCACTGCTATCTACCACAAATTCTGTAGCCGTCACCCACGTTCAAAATACGTGTGCAACCTTTCAGAAGTGGGTCCGAGCATAAAGGGATGTATTCCCCGCTCCTGCATGGAAAGTAGCGTGGACATCCTTTTTGAAGGCAAGCCTTACAAAACCATGAACGGTTATATTGAATATCTTACCGCCACTTACGGCGACTACATGAAACTTCCGCCTAAGGAGAAACAAATCTCTCACATATTCACCGCGCATTGGTTGGATTAAATTTTTGCAAGTTTCGGGTGCTCCCTGCTATTTCATACACAGAACAGCGTCGCCCTCACAACCTTAAAATCTAAAACCTCATAACCTCAAGAAACAATGAAACGCTTTTCCAGTCTTCTAATCATCCTCTGCCTCACTCTCTCTGTCGTTGCACAAGGTAAGGCAAAATACATTTTCTATTTCATCGGCGACGGCATGGGTGTCAACCAAGTGAATGCTGCCGAAACCTATCTCGCAGCGCTTGAGGGACGCATCGGTATTACGCCCATGGCATTCGCATCATTCCCCAATGTGGCGCTCGTACATAC